>NZ_JAUBOJ010000019.1:0-39710 GCF_036700185.1 Microcoleus sp. BM001215392
AAATCGAACTTCCTTTCTTTAGATCCAATTCCTGTCTACGGAAATATTGGCTCTCAGGATGTCACATTTAGCGGAAAGCGAATTAAGAGAGGATTGTACAAAACGTCGTGCGGTAGATTGATTAATGCCGATGTTAATGGGTCTTATAATATTTTGAGAAAAGCAATCCCAAATGCTTTTAGCGATGGGATAGTGAGCTGCGTAGCTCAGCCAAGGCGGGTTAATCCGCTCAGAGTGAAAGGGAAAGGGGAGGGACTTCATGCCTCCCATGTCATGTAATAGATGACTATACTTTTACAAGCTATTAATTGTAGGTTCCGCCTGCATCTATCCCCGTGAATTTGCCTATGTCAAGAACAGTTTATGATAGCCAAAGCTTGCTAAAACAAGCGATCGACCCCAAACCGCCGGTGGTGCATCCCGACACGCCCGCGAGCGAGGCGATCGCAGCGATGACTGAGGCGAGAGCCAGTTGCATTTTAATCGCGAGCGATCGGCAACTGCTCGGAATTTTTACAGAGCGCGATGTTGTGAAAATAACTGCTCGGGAAATACCGCTAGCGGGGGTGGTAATTTCTGCGGTAATGACGGAAAATTCGATCGCAATTTCTTTGGAGAGAGCCGAGAATATATTCAAAGTATTGAGCATATTGCCAACGGCAAAAATTCGTCACTTACCCGTCACAGACGAAGGCGGAAACTTGCTCGGCGCCATCACCGGAGAAGGTATCCGTCAAATTCTGAAACCGTGCGACTTGTTGCAAATGCGGCGCGCCGGAGAAATCATGAATGCAGAAGTAGTAATTGCCTCCACTAACACCTCTGTTTTAGAAGTCGCAAAACTGATGGCAACCGAGCACAAAAGCTGCACAGTCATTTGCACTGATTGCGATCGCAACCACCAGAAACCTGTGGGTATAATTACAGAACGCGACATTGTTAAATTCCAAGCTGCCGGACTCGATTTCCACGGTACAGCAGTCACCGCCGCCATGAGTTTTCCCTTAATAGTGCTAGAAGTAAAAGCCACATTGTGGGAGGCTCACCAGTTCATGCAGCAGCAACGCATCCGGCGCTTGGTGGTGGCGGATGAGGCAGGATGTTTAGCCGGGATTGTGACCCAAAGTAGCCTGTTGTACGCCTTATATCCAGTAGAAATGCTCGCCAATGTCGAGGTTTTGCAGGAAACAGTTGCCTAAAAAATGCTGGAGTTTAAAAAAGTGAACGAACAATTGCAAACAGAAGCACTGCGCAGAAGCGAAGTAGAGGAACAGTTGCGGATGTTAAATGAAAGTTTAGAAGAACAAATTAAGCTGCGAACTTTAGAATTAATTAACGCTAACAATCAGTTAAAGAAAGAAATACAAGAACGCGCCAGCGCTGAATCTGAAGTCCGCCGCCTCAACACCCAACTGGAACAGCGAGTGCGAGAGCGCACGGTTGAACTAGCAGCCACCAATGAAAATTTGCAGCAAGAAGTTACGGAGCGGCAATTGTTAGAACAAAAATTGCATTTTTCCGAAAGCAAAGTACGTGCAGTTTTTGAAGCGATGCCAGACATCGTTCTAGTGCTAGACAGTCAGGGCAACATAGAAGTTTTACCGACAAATACGGCGGCGTTTTGCGAGCCAGATTGCGACATAGTAAGTTTAACAGTCGAACATTTTTTTGACGACGAGAACCCAGATGATTGGTGGATGCTAGTTCAGCAAGTATTAGAAACGCAAGAAACGCTCAATTTTGACTACAGTTTAACAGTTGGCGGTCGCGAACTTTGGTTTTCTGCCTGCATTTCTCCGTTTTCAAAAGATGCAGTAATTTGGGTGGCCCGCAACATCAGCGCCCGCAAACTAGCAGAGTCAGCGCTCTGTCTAAAAAATAGTGAATTAGCTCATACTTTGGAAGAACTGAAACGCACTCAAAAAGAACTGATTCAATCAGAAAAAATGGCGGCTCTCGGACAGTTAATTGCCGGAGTTGCCCACGAAATCAATTCTCCTTTAGGGGCGATTCGCTCCTCGGTACAGAACATCGCCGACTTCTGGGCCGAACAATTGCAGCACTTACCGATGTTTTTCCAACAGCTATCCCAGGAACGGCAGCAGGATTTCTTTGCCCTGCTGCACAACTCTAGTCAAGAAATAGACACCTTATCTAGTAAAGAAAAACGTCAGTTAAAAAAAAGTTTGCAGCGGGAATTAGAATCAGCAGGGATTGACGGCGCCGACAGCATTGCCTGTACCTTATTAGATATTGGTATCTGCAATAACCTAGAAGCTTTGTTACCTTTGTTGAAAGACAGCACAAGTTCAAATATTTTACAAACTGCCTACGAATTTGCTACGGTACAAAAAAGCACTAAAAATATTACTACTGCGACAGATCGGGCAGCAAAAATTGTTTTTGCACTAAAAAGCTACTCTCGTTACGACCAGTCTGGCTCCAAGGCGATCGCGAATATTACCGACGGCATTGATACTGTTTTAACACTTTATCAATATCAAATCAAACACGGTGTGGAAGTAGTCAGAAACTATGGTAATGATTTGCCCTCTGTGCTATGCTATCCTGATGAACTAAATCAAGTTTGGACAAATTTGCTTCACAATGCGTTACAAGCGATGGGCAACAAAGGAGTGTTAAAAATTGATGTCAAACACCAAGATAGTACAATATCAGTCAGTATCACCGACAGCGGCAAAGGAATTCCCCCTGAGATTATGCCGAGAATTTTTGAGCCTTTTTTCACGACTAAACCTCCAGGAGAAGGCAGCGGTTTGGGATTGGATATAGTTCATAAAATTATTGAAAAACACCAAGGTAAACTGCAAGTAGAAAGCGTGCCAGGACAAACCAAGTTTACCGTATGCCTGCCAATATAATCAGTTTTTTTGATGGTCTTGGCATTGATACAGTTTTTATGAATCAAATAGGAGTCAATTTTTATGCCGAAGCCAGTAATTTTGTGCGTTGATGATGAACTTGTAATTTTAAACAGTTTGAAAATTCAACTAAAAAAGGAATTTGGGGATAATTACCTCTACGAAATTGCAGAAAATGCCGAGGAAGCTCTAGAAATTATTGAGGAAATTCAAGCAGAAAAAGAAAGCGATATTTTGGTGATAGTATCTGACTGGTTAATGCCTGGTCTTAAAGGAGATGAATTTTTGATCGGGGTTCACCAGAAATATCCTAGGATTGTGAAAGTTATGCTAACTGGGCAAGCCGACGAAGTGGCAATAGAACGGGTGAAAGAGCAAGCCAACTTGCACCGCTGCTTGTACAAGCCGTGGGATGGGCAAGAATTAGTAGAAACGATAAAATCTGGTTTGGCAAAAATATGAGTAATAAACCTGTAATTATTTGCGTGGATGACGAACCGATCATCCTGGAAAGTTTGAAGATTGAATTGAAAAAAGCCCTGGGTGAAGAACACTTATTAGAAACTGCTGAAGGTGGCGAAGATGCTTTAGAGTTGATCGATGAATTGCTGGCGGAGGGCTGCGAAATCGTGGCCGTGATTTCCGACTATCTGATGCCCCATATCAGAGGCGACGAATTGCTGAAGCAGATTCACAGAATTTTGCCAAAAACTATCAAAATTATGCTGACTGGCCAAGCAGACCTCGAAGCGGTGGCGAATACGATTAAATATGCTAAATTGTACCGCTACATATCGAAGCCTTGGCAGTCAGAAGATTTAAAATTGACTGTGAAAGAAGCGGTTAATAGCTATTTTATGGAGAAGCAATTAGCAGAACAAAATGCTCAACTCCAAAACCTGAATCAAGAATTGGAAACTTTAGTTGAGGAACGGACTGCACAACTTCGGTTGTCTGAGGAAAAATTTGCTAAAGCTTTTCGTTCTTCTCCCAATCCGATTACTATTACCAGGCTTAAAGACGGTCGCTATTTAGAAATTAATGAGGCTTTCTGCAAGATAATTGGTTATTCGGCGCCAGAAATTCTCGATCGCACGGCGCTGGATCTGAATCTGTGGGAAAGCAAACCAGCTTGGGCGCAGTTGTTTGCAATGTTAGACGAAAAAAAATTTGTTCGTAACTACGAATTTGATTGGCGCACTAAAACTGGGGAAATCAAAACCGGACTGCTGTCTGCTGAAATTATTGACATTCAGGGTGAAACTTGCGTGATTTCGGTGATTCAAGATATTAGCGATCGCAAATTAGCTGAAGAAAAACTCCGGGCGGTAGCGGCTTCTTTAGCCGCAGCGCAAAGAATCGCCCGCGTCGGCAATTGGGAATGCGATTTTTCTGCGGATACAACTACTTGGTCGGAAGAATTATCTCATATTTTCGGTTTTGATGCCGACCAAGCGCCGCCAACCTTGACTGAGTTTCGGCAATACGTGCATCCCGACGACAGACAAAAATGGCAAACTGCGATCGACGCTGCTATTGCTAGCGGAAAATCCTATAATTTAGAATATCGCATCCTGCGCCCAGAATCGACAATTGCCGCCGATAATTGCGCGTCACAGACAAGTGAAGGCGGCTTCATTCGTTACATCGAAGCTAGAGGAGAAGCAGTTGTCAACCAACAAGGACAATTGACAAAACTCTTCACAACTTTGATGGACATTACCCCCCGCAAACTGGCAGAAATAGCCCTAGCAGAGAGCGAGGAAAAATACCGCCATTTAGTTGAAACTTCTCAAGATATTATCTGGTCTTGCGATGCTCAAGGACACATTACTTTTATCAACCAAGCAGTCAAACAAATCTACGGTTACGAACCTGAAGAAATGATCGGCTGTTCTTTTGGCGATTTTTTGGCGCCAGGACAAATAGACCGCAACCTAGAACTTCAGCAGCCGTTGCTGACTGGAGATGCTGTGTTGCAGTACGAAAGTATAGTCTTAGGAAAAGATGGCAGACCGATTGATGTCAACACGAAGGCGATCGCACGCTTGGACGCATTGGGAAACATCACCGGTACAACAGGCACAGCTAGCGATATTACCGATCGCAAACAAGCAGAGATCGCCCTGAAAAAAGCTAAAGAAGAAGCCGACAGAGCCAACAGAGCTAAAAGTGAATTTCTCTCGAACATGAGCCACGAACTGCGAACTCCCCTCAACGCAATTTTGGGTTTTAGTCAACTGTTGGCCCGCGACGCCACCCCGGGTAGCGACCAACAGCAATACTTAGGAATCATTAGCCGCAGCGGGGAACATTTACTCGATTTGATCAATAATATTCTGCAAATGTCAAAAATTGAAGTCGGGCTAGTGACACTTAATAACAGCACCTTCGACTTGCACAAAATGCTAAAAAATACGGAAGATATGCTGAAATTGCAAGCCGAAAAAAAAGGGTTGCAGTTGATTTTTGATGCCACGCCAGACGTACCTCAATATGTTGAATCAGACGAAAGCAAGTTGCGTCAGGTTTTGATTAATGTCGTGGGAAATGCGATTAAGTTTACGGCGGAAGGTGGTGTGAATCTAAGAATAAAACATGAGCTGTTGGCAAATAAAAAAAATCGCGAAATTGCCATGAGCGACACTTGCTGCTTGTTATTTGAAGTTGAAGACACGGGAGCCGGAATTTTGCCGGAAGAAATGGACAACTTGTTTAAACCTTTTGCGCAGACAGAAATCGGGAGAAAAGCTCAAGAAGGAACTGGTTTAGGCTTGCCGATCAGCAAACAGTTCGTGCAGTTAATGGGAGGACAAATGACGGTGACTAGCAGCGTCGGGATCGGCAGCATTTTTAGATTTGATGTGAAAGTTTCGCTCCCTAATGCGGTGGAAATTCAGGTTGCTCAAACAGCTCGCTGCGTTGTGGGAATCGAACCAGGACAGCCGGAATACCGCATTTTAGCTGTGGACGATCGCGAAGAAAGCCGCTTGCTGTTGGTGAGAATGCTGTCATCCCTCGGTTTTGTGGTGCGGGAGGCTGAAAATGGTGTTGAAGCTCTGTCCGTGTGGTCGAGTTGGGAACCTCATTTGATTTGGATGGATATGCGGATGCCGGTGATGGATGGTTATGAAGCTACTAAACAGATTAAAGCGCATTTGAAAGGTCAAGCAACGGTGATTATTGCTCTGACGGCGAGTGCTTTTGATGAAGAGCGATCGGTGATTTTGTCTGCTGGGTGCGATGATTTTGTCGCCAAGCCTTTTCGAGAACAAGTGATTCTGGAAAAAATCGCTAAGTATCTGGGAGTACGTTATGTTTACGATCGAGAAGCTGCACTGAGTTCTGATGCTGTCGCCTCCGGTGACGTTTGGGCCCTTGGTGAAACGGCTTCTTTGCCTTTGATGCTGAATGCTTCATTTTTTGCAGCTATGCCCACTCAATGGGTGAATGAGTTGTACGCAGCGGCGGATGCGGTTGATAATGAGGAGATTTTTCGGCTGCTGTTGTCGATTTCTCCTGTTGATGCTGGTTTCCGCAGGGCGATCGCAGATTTGGTGAATAACTTTCGGTGCGATCGGATTATTGATTTGATTGAAGAGTCTAGAATTGTTTGAGGGAAGTTCGGCAACGGATTTTATAACGGATTTAACGGATGGATGTTGAGGTTTGAGGTTCGAGGTTTGAGGGGCGGGTTTGGGATGATTGATGATTTAGGTCGATCGCCTGTTGGTCAGCTCCCCTGCGGGCGATCGATTAATGTATCCTGGATTATGATTTAAATCAGGACTTACCAAGAAACAGTTTTTGATTGAGTTATAGCCTACTTTAAAAAATCTGATGTATTGACCAATTAATTAACAATTCCTCAATTCTTACCCTGAACGAAGCCGAAGGGCTAATCTCAAATTTCAAAATGTAAAAATAGAAAATCTCTAGTTATCCAGGAATTAGAGAACGCCTATAAACATTTAGTTAAAGCCCTCTCTGTTGCTAAATAAATCAGCCTTATTCGGTTCGGATGCGTCAGGCAAAAAAAAAGCAGTTAATTTGCGAGCAAGTGCTATAATTAAGATTTAACAGTTTTTTACGGTATCAGCAATTTATCAGTTAACAAACAAAAAACAGCGAGCGATGACCAGCAATCAAACAGAAGAGAATAAAGGCAACATATTAATTGTTGACGACACTCCCGAAAATTTGCAAGTTTTATCAGCAACGCTATCGGATCGCGGTTACAAAATCCGGGGCGTAATTAACGGCAAAATGGCAGTCAGAGCCGCGCGATCGGGTTCTCCCGATCTGATTTTGCTCGACATCAAAATGCCGGAAATGGACGGCTACGAAGTTTGCACGCAACTCAAAGCCGATCCAAAAACATCAGATATTCCAGTTATTTTCATCAGCGCTTTAGATGAAGTCTTGGACAAAGTAACCGCCTTTCAAGTTGGAGGAGTAGATTATGTCACAAAACCGTTTCATGTGGCAGAAGTTTTAGCGAGAATCGAACACCAACTGACTATCCAAAGACTGAAAAAAGAATTGATGGATCGCAATACCCAATTGCAACAAGAAATCATAGAACGCAAAAAAGCCGAAGAAGTAGCAGCCGCTGCATCGCTGGCCAAAAGTCAATTCGTTGCCAACATGAGCCACGAATTGCGGACTCCCCTGAACGCAATCCTTGGTTTTACCCAAGTCATGAGCCGCGACTCTTTGCTCAACAACGAAAATATCGAAAATCTCCGAATAATCAACCGCAGCGGTCAACATTTGCTGGAACTAATTAACGATGTTTTAGATTTGTCGAAAATAGAGGCAGGGATAATTGGCTTAGACGAACGCAGCTTTGACCTTTATCAACTCCTCGACACTCTCGAAGAAATGTTTCAAATCAAAGCTGAGCTGACAAATTTGCAATTGAGATTTTTCGTGCAGGCGAATGTTCCACAATATATAAAAACTGACGAGAAAAAGCTGCGCGTCTGCTTAATTAACCTGCTGGGAAATGCCATAAAATTCACTCCTGAAGGCGGCAGCATTTGGCTGCGCGCGAGCATGGAAAGCAAGCAGGATCGACCGGAATCGGAAATCAATCTTAACTATAGCTCAACCGAAGAATTTGGGATTATATTTGAAGTTGAAGACACGGGAGTTGGCATAGCAGTAGCAGAACTTGACAATTTATTTGATGCTTTCGTGCAAACAGAAGCTGGCAAAAAAGCGGCTGACGGTACGGGATTGGGTTTGACTATTACGAAAAAATACGTGCAGATAATGGGCGGAGATATTGGGATCGAAAGTGTTTTAGGTGAGGGGAGCCGTTTTAAATTTAATATTCGAGCATTTGCCGCTACTGAGTCTGAAATCACAGTCACGACATTGCAGCGGGTAATTGGATTAGAAGCAGAGCAACAGGTTTATCGAATTTTAGCTGTTGACGACAACCAAGAAAATCGGCTGTTGCTGGTAAAAATGTTGCAACCAATTGGTTTTGAAGTCCTAGAAGCAGAAAACGGTCTCCAAGCTGTTGAACTTTGGGAAAGTTGGCAGCCGGATTTAATTTGGCTGGATACGCGAATGCCAGTAATGGACGGTTTGGAGGCTGTCAGACAAATTAGAGTTAAGGAGAAAGCAACTCAGGGCCGAACTGTAATTATTGCTCTGACTGCTAGCACTTTTGAGGAAAGAAAAGGCGAAATTATTGCCGCAGGTTGCGACGATTTTGTGCGAAAACCTTTTCAAGAACAAATCTTGTTTGATAAGATGACTTGTTATTTGGGAGTGCGCTATATTTATGAAGAATTGCCGCAACTGCCGGTCGGGGCTTTGCGGCGTTATTTTGTGGCAGAAAAACCAGATTCATTTTTTGTGTCGCTGCTGACCGAGATGCCTCTATATTGGGTGCAGGAACTCAACGAAGCAGTTAATGATGTTAATGAAGAGCTGGCGATTGAAATTGTCGATCGCATTTCTGAAACTCATCCAATTTTAGCTCAGGCTTTAAACGATTTGCTGGCGGATTACCGACTCGACAGGATCTTGAATTTAACTCAATTAATTTTGAAATAAATGGATAATAGCGAAATTAAAATATTGGTGGTTGACGACCAACCGAGCAATCTGCGGTTCTTGTCCGAGCTGTTAAAAGCCGAGGGGTATCAGGTTTACCGGGCTATTTGCGGTCAACTGGCGTTGAATGCTGCGATCGCCCACTGCCCCGATTTAATTTTGCTCGACATTAGAATGCCGCAAATGAACGGTTATGAAGTTTGTCAGAGACTGAAAGCGACGGCCAAAACAGAACAAATTCCGGTGATTTTTTTAAGCGTATTAGATAATATTAACGATAAATTAAAAGCTTTTCGAGTGGGCGGGGTAGACTATATTGCCAAACCTTTTCAAGTAGAAGAAGTTTTGGCGCGCATCGACAAGCAAGTCTGCTTGCAAAAACTGCAACAGCAATTAAAAGAGCAAAACGCTCAACTGCAACAGTCGCAGTCGCTGCTGGCTAGTATTTTAAATAGTTCTTTAGACGGTGTGGTGGCTTATTCTGCCGTCCGCAACAGTGAGGGAACTATTCTGGATTTCGAGTGGCTGTTAGTCAACCCTGCGGCCGAAAAAATTTCAGGTCAGACATTTAATGTGATGGTTGGCAAGTATTTGTTGGCAGAAATTCCCCAAGTCCGCAACAACGGGTTATTTGATTTATATGTTTCTGTAGTAGAGACCGGAGAAACTGTAGACCAAGAATTTTATTACCAACACGATCGAGCTATAGGTGCTTGGCTACATATTGTCGCTGTCAAATTAAACGACGGTCTGGCAGTAACATTTCGCAATATCACCGATCGCAAATTAGGAGAAATTGCCCTGCGCGAAAGCGAAGAACGGTTCCGGGCGATCTTCGAGCAAGCGGCAGTCGGTATCGCTAAAACCGCGCTCTGCGGTCAATTTTTGCGGGTAAATCCCGGCTTCTGTCAAATAGTCCGCTACGCAGAATCGGAATTGTTGCAGCTTGATTGGCAGGTAATTACTCACCAGGATGACATGGAAGCTGACAGAGAATACGTGCGGTTGTTGTTGTCGGGAGAGATTCAAACTTTCTCTCGGGAAAAGCGTTTGCTCTGCAAAGATCGGGAAGTGTGCTGGGCAAATGTTACTGTTTCGGCAATGCGCGATGCTGAGGGGACGGCGCAGTATTTGATTTGTGCGATCGAGGATATTTCGGAGCGCAAAATCGTACAAGAATTGCTGCAAACGAGTTTAGAAACTCAAACCCGCTACTCTCAAGAATTAACTCGCTCTAATGCCGAACTCGAACAGTTTGCCTATGTGGCTTCTCACGATTTGCAAGCACCTTTGGGCACGATTGCCGGCTACGCTCAACTATTAGAAAGGCGGTACCACCACCAACTTGATGCCGAAGGAAATAAATTTCTCGGCAATATTGTGAATTCTTGCGTGCGGATGCAGGGGCTGATTGATGATTTGCTGGAGTATTCGCGGGTGTGTCGCAGTCAGAAACGTTTTGATATGATAGATTGCAATCAGGTTTTTGATGATGCTTGTGCTAATTTGCAGTTGGCTATTGGCAAGAATCAAGCTTCTGTTACTAGGGGCGATTTGCCAAGGGTAACAGGTGACAGTTTTCAATTGCTGCAACTGTTTCAAAATTTAATTGGTAATGCCATTAAGTACCGCAGTAGCTCGCCGCCAGTAGTCCGGGCCCGCGCCCAGCGTCAGGGGAATAACTGGGTGTTTTCGGTTCAGGACAACGGTATAGGGATTGCCGAACAGTACCACGGGCGAATTTTTCAGATTTTTCAGCGCTTACACACTCAAAAAGAGTATTCGGGAACTGGTATCGGTTTAGCGATTTGTCAAAGAATTGTCGATCGCCACGGCGGCCGCCTTTGGCTAGAATCAGAACCAGGTACAGGCTCGACTTTTTATTTTTCTATTCCGGTTCCACAGTAAACTCAGCAGTTGGTTGGAGCAGTCATCAGTGATTTACTTTAACTATAAATATCTTTATCGTTTCTTTACACGAATACTCGAAAACAGTAGCATATTCACTGATGACATCGAGCTAAAAATCAATCAAGATCGATCTATTAGCTGGCTCATTTTACAACTTAAGAATCAGCGGTGCGTGCCAAACTTTTCAGTTTGTTTCAACTGCATCCAGAGCATCTGGCTTTGGTATGCAGGACTTTCCCTAGTAGTTCTCTCACAAGCAGTTGTGATGTGTTTGCAGCAAGGTGGTTCTCAGATCGATGGTCAAGTAAAACCAGCATGATTTGCTCATATTTGCAAATCATGCACAATCGCAAATTGCTGCAACACAATAAATTCAGCGCGATCGGCAAAATGTCCCCAGGATGGGCACAGATGCAATGCTTGCGATCGCACACCGCTCGCCCGTCTCGCCTCCTCACAAAATCCGTTGGTAGTGAGACAAAGCCGTGAATTATAAACAGAAAAAATTTGCTATTTTAATCGCCAACGATGATGAGGATACGCGCTTTTTGGTGGCGGAAGCACTTCTCGAAGTTCGATATTCAGTTAGAAGCGAATTTGTGGAAAATGGAGAACAGGTGCTAGACTATTTGTACCGTCGCGGTCAATATGCTGGGATCGGCAACTGGCACCGGCCAGACCTCATACTTTTGGATCTGAATATGCCGAGGCTTGACGGGCGAGAAGCACTAAGCGCGATCAGAGCTGACCCCGATTTGCAACAAATTCCGGTGGTGATTTTAACAACGTCGCACCGCAGCGGAGATATCTCGCTGTGCTACAGATTGGGGGCAAATTCTTTTATATCCAAACCAGTCACTTTTGAAGGATTGGTTGAAGTAATGAAGACTTTATGTCAGTATTGGTTTGAAATCGTTTCGCTGCCGCCCCCGGAGCTGTAAGCTTGCTCGCAGGGCGAGAGCGATAGTTTGAGTGTAGGGAGAATCCCAGAGACGGACATATCGATCGTCGGATCGCAAGTATCGGTTTCTTAAGTAAAAAGTTTGATTCGACCCGCTCGGAACGCTATAGTTCAATAGGGTTTGTTTGAGGCTTTGTTTGTGAGGGCGAACCTATGCGAATTAATAATATCCTGATCTTTTGTTGACTCTCATTTTGACTTCCCGACTGTCTTATCCTAAGGGTATTGTGCTATAGTTGTGTTAACACGTAACCAATCTCTGAAAATTTTGTTGGTTGAGGATGACCTCGCGGATGCGACGCTGATCGAAGACCTTTTAGGGTCATTCAGCGAGTCTCTGTTTCGCCTCGAAACTGTTAAGTCTCTAGAGATAGGACTCGGGTGTCTGGAAGCAGAAAATTTTGATGCGGTACTGTTAGATTTGTCAGTTTCAGACAGCTTGGGGGGAAGTGAGGCTCTGGCAATGTTGAAAGCCCGATCGCCCACGGTGCCGGTGGTGGTGCTGACGGATATCAATGATGAAAATACGGCGCTGTCGGTATTGCGATCGGGCGCTCAAGATTGTTTGGTAAAAGGCAGATTTCACAGAACTCTGCTGGTGCGCGCCATCCATTACGCGATCGAACGCCAGCGCATCGAAGAACAATTGCGCCAGCAGGCTCTGCGAGAGCGGCTGTTGGGACAAATGATCGAACACATTCGATCGTCGATAGACGCCTCCAGCATTCTCCAGAATACCGTCGCCGAAGTGCGCCAATTCCTCAAAACCGATCGCGTTTTAGTTTATCGCTGTCAGGATTGGGCGTCTCAACTCGATGGGGAAGAGCAAAAAGGTGCGATCGTCGCAGGTGACGGTTTACCAGATGGTTATACTGAAAACCAAAATATTAATGCTGCTTTGGCAGTGTCATGCTTTGTTTTGGTGGAATCTCAGTCAGTACAAGCAATAGCAGATATCCGCGCTGCGCCGTTGGCGGGCCGTTGCAAAGAGTTGCTGGCAGATTGTGAAATAGCAGCGGTTTTAAGCGTGCCAATTTGGAAGTCTGGCGACTGGGAAACGGCAAACACCAAACTAGAAGAAACTGTTTGGGAATCAGAAAAAATAGAAGATATAGCGGAAAATTATCTGTTGCTGCCGGCTCTTGGTAAACCGCGGGTGGAGAGTTCAAGTGCGCCGGATGCTGCGGGTAAAAATGGCAATATTTTGTGGGGAATGCTGACGGCATATAATTGCAGCGGTGTCAGGGAATGGCAGGAGTGGGAAATAGATTTTTTACAGCACTTAGCGAATCAAGTGGCGATCGCGATCGAACAATCTCAACTTTACCGCCAGCTAGCAATAGCCAATCAAAAATTGCAGCAACTGGCAACAACTGACGGACTGACGGGGATTGCCAACCGCCGCCAGTTCGATCGCGTTTTGATGTTAGAATGGCGCAGGTTGGCAAGAGAGGAAATGCCGCTGTCTTTAATTATGTTTGACATCGACTTTTTTAAACTTTACAACGACTTTTACGGGCACCTCGGCGGGGATGATTGTTTGCGTCAAGTTGCCGGGGCGATCGCCAATTGTGCCAAGCGGGCTGGGGATTTG
The DNA here is from genome assembly GCF_036700185.1 of Microcoleus sp. BM001215392. NCBI lineage: Bacteria > Bacillati > Cyanobacteriota > Cyanophyceae > Oscillatoriales > Microcoleaceae > Microcoleus > Microcoleus sp. BM001215392. The sequence continues at coordinate 13,421 of NZ_JAUBOJ010000019.1, forward strand.
CCTGCCCGCTACGGTGGCGAAGAATTTGCTGTAGTGCTGCCAAACACCAGCGCGAAGGGCGCCAACGTTGTCGCCCGGAAAATTTGCGACACCATCGCCGACTTGAAACTGCCCCACGCGCGATCGTCGATCGGCCCCTACGTTACCTTAAGTTGCGGCATTGCGACGGTGATTCCTTGTACCGAAGCATCTCCCGACACCCTAATTAGCAGGGCTGACAGCGCCCTATATCAAGCCAAAACCGCTGGCAAAAATCGCATTTTTCACGCCAGCAACGAGTCGGAAACTTCCCCCATTTTAATGTAAAATTTGAAGGTAATTAGTAATATCCTGTAGCCTCGAACGACCACAATCAAATTGGTTCGTAGTGAGGACTTTAGTCCTCATAAATCAGAGGACTCGCATTCCGAACGATCAAACGCCATCAATTACAAATTTTATTCTGCTGGTAATTGGCGGATCGGTATTTCGATCGCAAACTCGGTACCGCTGCCTAATTTTGAGTTGCACTGCAATGTTCCTTGGTGTTTTTGAACTACAATTTCGTAACTAATAGCCAATCCCAATCCCGTACCTTTGCCGACTGGTTTTGTAGTAAAAAATGGGTCAAACAGCCGCTGCTGCACAGACTCGGGAATCCCCGTACCGGTGTCGGCGATACTAATTTTCACTCGCTCCTGGGCCACAACTTCCGTGCGAATCTTAATTGTAGGAATTGACGAGTTATCCCCATCAGATTGATGATTTATTGCTTTTTCTTCCATAGCATCGATCGCATTTATCAACAAATTCAGAAATACCTGATTCAATTGACCCGAGTAACATTCAATAGGAGGTAAATTGCCGTAGTCTTTAATTATGGCAATAGCTCGTTTATCTCCGTGCGGTTTCAAACGGTGAGCTACAATCATCAAAGTGCTATCTATTCCTTCGTGCAAATTCACTGCCTTAAAAGCTGCTTCGTCCAAACGAGAAAAAGTGCGCAAAGACTTGACAATTTCTTGAATGCGATGCGCTCCTACTGCCATAGAATCCAGCAGGTTCGGCAAATCTTCTTGAAGAAACTCTAAATCAATTTCCTCAAGTTCTGCCTGAATTTCTGAGGTAGGTTCAGGGTACGATGTTCGGTAAAGTTCGAGGATTTTTAACAAATCAGTTGTGTAATCTTTGGCATAGCTGATATTGCCAAAAATAAAGCTGACAGGATTGTTGATCTCGTGAGCGACTCCCGCAACTAATTGACCCAAAGAAGACATTTTTTCACTTTGCACGAGCTGTGCTTGCGTATTGGCGAGGGCGCGATAAGCTATTTCTAATTGCGCTGTTTGTTCTCTCAGTTGCGATTCCGATGTTCGCAGGGCCAATTCTGCTGCTGTTCGCTCCGTAACATCGACACCGATTCCCCAAAAATCCCAGCCGGGAACGCAAAAATCAGCCGAAACATTAGACCAAGCAATTGTTTTGATGCTGCCGTCAGCAGCCCGAATTTCTACTTCTAAATTTCTAAAATTGTGACCGAATCCGACAACTTTTCTAAATATTTGTTGACGGTAGTTAACATCGGGGACGAGGAGTTGTATTGCTTGCAGGTTCCCAACAAGTTCGGCGGCGCTGTAACCCAGTACCTGTTCGCATTCTCGGTTCCAGACTATGATATTGCGCTCGGCATCAACAGCGCTCAGCATGACTGGCATATTTTCGAGAATTAAGCGCAGCTTTGCTTCGCTTTGTCTCAAAGCTTCTTCAACCCGCGCCCTTTCTGTGATGTCAACTGAAACAGCAATTAATCCTGCAACTTCTCCTTTTTCATCTAATATTGGGGTGCCGCGACTTTCGTAAATTGCCCGGTTTAATTCAGCAGACCAGGTTCTTTCCTCCCCTCCCAAAACCAAGTTAATATTTTCGATAATTTCGGGATGATCTTTGTAAAGTTCGTAAACCGATAAGCCTACGGCTTCTCCGGGCTTAAATCCTAAAGGTTCTAAAGCTTTTCCTTCCGAAAGCGTAAATATACCGCGGCGGTCAATGCAAGATAAAACTATGGGTGCATTTTTGACAACGGCGCGGAGGCGTTTTTGGCTTTGTTGTAGGGCTAATTCTGCTTGTTTGCGATCGGTAATATCGATCGAGGCTCCAAATAATTTTACAACTTCGCCTTCGGTGTTTTGCAACACTTGCCCCCAAGCGATCCCATATCTCAGTTCTCCGTCGCAACGGTAAAGGCGGTAGTCAATTTCGTAGGGTTGACGGAGGGCGATCGCTGCGTCTATGGTTTGTTGAAAGCGTTCTCGATCGTTGGGATGAATTTGCTGCATAAATTCTGGATAACTTGGGGCTGGTTGTTCTGGTTGAAAACCAAAAATTCGTTTCAATTCATCTGACCAAATAATCTCGCCCGTAGCGAGGTCAAATTCCCAGTTGCCGATATGAGCAATTCTTTGACTTTCTTCTAGTTTTCGCTGGTATTCTAATAGTTGATCTGCGGCTTTTTTGCGCTCTGTGATTTCTTTGGAATTGCCGATGATTCGATAAATTCTGCCCGTTTCGTCTAGCAGCGGAGTCAGGGTAACTAGCCACCAAGTATCTGCTCCTTGGAACTTCAAGCATCGTTCCCAAGCAACTGAATTTTGCGATCGCGCGCAACTGATATAAGTTTGCCGCATTGCTGTTCCGAGTTCCTCGCCAAATACGGCTTCGGGAGTTTTGCCACCCCACTCGCTCTCGTCTCCTAGCCCCAGAACTTGCTTCCCGAGAGGGTTGAAACCGGCATAGCGAAATTCGCCGTCAGTACCGACATCAACTGCAAAAATTATTTGGTCAATACCGTCATAAATACTGCGCAAAAATTGTTCTTGAGCGCGGAGTTGTTCTTGTACTTTTTTGCGATCGCTAACGTCTCGAATTGAACCAGCAAATCTCAGCGGTCTGCCATTTTCGTCCCAAATTGCTTGTCCGCGAACGGCCAACCAAATGTATTCACCGCTTTTTTTTTGCATCCTATATTCTATATCTTTGAACGGAATTTGTTGTTCTAAATGACCTGATATTGCTGCCAATACAAACTCTAAATCTTCTGGATGAACTCGCGATATCCAGGCGTCTAAAATATTTTCAAATTCGCTGCTTTCATAACCGAGCAATTCTTTGAATCGGGGCGACCAATACACCGGATTTTGGGGATTGAACGCGTCTTCGGGAACAATCGGCGCATCCCAAATGCCGTCAAAAGCAGCGCTGACTGCTAAGTCAAACCGATTTAAACTTGCTTCGAGAATTTTATGTGCTTGTTGCAGGGCGATTTCGGTTTTTTTGCGTTGCGTAGCTGCCGCCACGGCATCGCTAATATCTGTCGCTGTGCCGATAAATCCTGCCAATTCTCCAGCAGGCGTCAATTTAGCAACTGCTGTCTCCTCGATCCACCGATACTCGCCGTCAGCTCTTTTCAGGCGATATTGTCTCTGAAAATTAGAGTTAAAATTCCAAGCATTCAGATAGATTTGCTCCCAACAATCTAAATCGTCAGGGTGAATGTTTGCCGTCCAACCCCGATCGCAAATTTGTGCTTCTGTCAGCCCAGTAAATTCTGTCCACTGCAAATTAAAGTAATTGCAACCGCTCTCTGCATCTGCTATCCACAGCATGACTGGGATGCGATCGGCCCAGTCGCGCCAGCAATTTTCGCTCGCACCCGAGAAAGCGCCGATCGGCACTTGTTTTAGCACTTTAGTTTCACCTGTAGAACTGGTCATAACTTGACAAATGGTAAGTTGACAGTTGCTATTTTTTTTGTTGTAATGCGCCGCAATTAGCCCTCACAAAATCTTAGCTTTCCCACTAATATATCAGGGTGGAATTGATTTGTCCAAGCGGGCTAAAACTCGCGCACAATAAAGGTTTGATCGTTCGGACTTCAGTCCTCAAAGTTTTGATAAGGACTCGCATTCCGAACGATCGAACCAATTTTACAGTGCTTATTTTAGCGAAAATAGTATGTATGATATTTTTTTCAAAATTTTATTACCGATTACCGATTACCAATTACCCCAAATTTCCGTTGGTAGCAGTTAAATTCGATCGCACTGGAATTTCAATCAAAAACTCCGCACCCTGGAACAGTGTCGAAACACAGCTCAATCGGCCGCCGTGGCGATCGACTACAATCGAGTGAGAAATCGACAATCCCAAGCCCGTACCCTTACCCACAGGCTTAGTCGTGAAAAACGGGTCAAACAGCCTCGATCGCACCAGCTCCGGTATCCCCCGCCCGTTATCGGCAATAGATACCGCTACGAAGCCCGCAGCAGCCTGATAAGTGCGAATCGCGATCGTACTGGGATGCCGATCGCACTCCTCGATCGTCCGCTGCTTGTCCCGCTCTTCCAAAGCATCGATCGCATTAATCAAAATATTCATAAATACTTGATTCAACTCGCCCGGAAAACATTCAACCTGCGACAATAGCTGGTAATCTTTAACCACCTGAATCGCCGGACGGCTGCTGTGAGATTTCAACCGATTTTGCAAAATCATCAAAGTGCTGTCAATTCCATCGTGAATGTTCACCGACTTACCAGCGGACTCGTCCAACCGGGAAAAGTTGCGCAAGGATTTAACAATCTCGACAATTCGCTCGGTTCCAACCTGCATCGAACTAAACAATTTCGGGAGATCCTCAGCAATATAATCCAAGTCAATTTCATCAATTTTATCCAAAACTTCAGGCGGAGCATCAGGACAGTAATGCTGGTAAATTTTAATCAATTTCAACAAATCTAAACTGTAACCGCGAGCCGGACTGAGATTCCCGTGAATAAAGCTGACGGGGTTATTAATTTCGTGAGCGACACCAGCAACTAACTGACCCAAACTTACCATTTTTTCATTTTGAACGAGCTGAGCTTGAGTAGTTCTGAGTTTGTTAATCGCTGCTTCCAACTCTAGGGCTTTTGAACGTTCTCGCGCTTCCGATTCCTGTAACGCTGACTCGGCTTGTTTGCGATCGGCAATTTCAGTTTCTGCTTGCTCCAACAGCATCGATTGCTGGATCGCGATCGCCAACTGTACGCTAATTTGTTTGAGACACTCCACCTCAATTTCCAGCCAGCGGCGGCGCCCCGCGCACTCGTGAGCAATCAACAGCCCCCACAACTTCTCGCCTTGCAAAATCGGCACCACCAAATTCGCTCGCACCTGAAATTGACTTAATAAATTAATGTAGCACTCGGACAAACCTGCTTTAAAAATATCATCTATCGCTACAGTACGACCTTGTTCGTAAGCAGCAACACAGCCATCTTGAAAACAGCCATCGTTAATAGTCATTCCATGAATTGACAGCCAATTTTCATCGACAGACTCAACAGCTACAAAACCGCTCCAATCAAGATTAAAACGATAAATAACTGTGCGGTCGGTTTGCAAGAAATGCCGTACTTCAGCAACAGCTTTCGTCAAAATTTCTTCTAAATTGAGAGTAGAGCGAATCCGTTCCAGCATTCCTACCACCAGCCGTTCTCGCTTTAATTGCTGGCGCAAGATCGCCTCAGCAAGTTTGCGATCGCTAATATCTTCAATCACACCAATTAAGTAGCTCGGCTCCCCAAACCCATCCCGCACCAAAGATACAGTCACATTAGTCCAAACAAACGAACAGTCTTTGCGAACAAAGCGTTTCTCAATTGAATAATTTAAAATTTCCCCAGCTAACAGTCGCTCGCCAGACTCAATATCTGCTTCTATATCTTCTGGGTGCGAAATATCCCAGATATTTCGCACTTTCAGTTCCGCTTCTGAGTAGGCGATAATATTGCAAAAGCCTTGATTTGCCTTCAAAATATGACCGTCTGGCCAGACTTTAACAATGCCGATCGCCGCTTGTTCAAACACAGCTCGAAATCGCTGTTCGCTTTCTTGCAAAGCAATTTCTGCTTGTTTGCGATCGGTAATATCCATTTCTGTGCCAAACAGCCGCACTACTTTGCCCAACTCGTTTTTAACAGCTTGACCTTTACAATTAACGTGCCGGATTTCTGCTGGTGAAAAATAGATGCGGTGGTCGATATCGAAAGCTATCCCTTCAGTCACGGCTTTTTGCAAAGCTTTTGTCACCCTTTCTCGGTCATCGACATGAATTTGCTCTAAAATTTCTGCCATAGTCGGCGGCAGATGCAATTCTCTACCGTAAACTCGAAACACTTCGGCCGACCAGTTAACAATTCCGGCCTCAATATCATATTCCCAATTCCCCATCCTGGCAATTTTTTGCGCGTATTGCAACTGGTCGGTAAGTTGTTGCAAAGATGCGATCAACTGCGTTTTTTCTGCTTCTGCTGCCACGCGGGCGCTAATATCTTTGTGGGTGCCACTCATCCGCAACGGCCCACCCCATTCGTCGTACTCGACTACCTTGCCCATTCCCAGAATCCACTGCCAATTCCCGGTTTTGTTGAGCATCCTAAATTCAAATTCATAAATCTCGATGTCACCTTCAAAATATAAATTTAAAGATTCTCTTGCCTTGATTTTATCTTCGGGATGCAGTAAGTTTTCCCAGCCTTGAAAGTTGTTTTCAATTTCATGTTCTGCGTAACCGATCATTGCTTTCCACTGCGCGTCAAAATAAGTTTCGCCAGTAGCTATATTCCAATCCCACAGTCCCAAGGAGCTAGCTGAAACTGCCAACTGCAATCGCTCTTGACTGAATTTTAAGGCGGATTCGGCGCGCTTGAGTTCTGTAAAATCAGCGATAATTGCCATCATTCCTATCGGTTGACTGGCGCTATCTTGAATGCAGTCTGCTCGCAATAAAACTTTTTTTATTTCACCATTTTTAGCCTTTAGTTCAATTTCACCACTCCAGGATAAACCTTTCCTGAGTGCCTTAAATAACTTTCTTAACTCTTGAGATTTGGCGTACATGATTCCCGGGCCACCGACATTATTTAGTTCCTCAACTGTATAGCCGTAGCGCTGAATAAATGCTTGATTGTGATAAATTGAATAGCCGTCTAAATCTGCGATCGCGATCGCATCGCTAGCGCTGTCTACAGCTTGAGTTACCAAGCACAGAGTCATTTCGGCGTTTTTGCGATCGGTAATATCAAAAATCGCTCCATCCAGCCACAAAACTCGCCCTGCTGAATCATAACTCGGCCTGCCTCTTTCCGAGATCCACCGCACCGTACCGTCAGCGCGAACAATCCGGTATTCTACATGGTACGGCTGTTTCGACTCTACCGCTGCCCCGATTTGTTTTGCGAGCATTTCGCGATCTGCCTCATACATAATACTCCCAAAACTCAAGCGGTTGTTGTCAATAAAATCTTCAGCAGGATAGCCGCTAATTGCCTCAACTTCATCGCTAACAAATACCACCGTCCAATCAGCGTCATACAAGCAGCGATAGATAGCGCCTGGGATATTCTCAACCAGCGATCTAAATCTGGCTTCGCTCTCCCGCAAACCTGCTTCGGCCTGTTTTAAATCAGTAATATCCAGCACTATGCCTTCCCAAACAATATCCCCTTCCTGCCCTATTTTTTCAGGAAAATCAAGTCGCTCAGGTCTCGAAGCACCTCGCATCCACTTAACTTTTCCCGACGGCATAATCGCGCGCCATTCCTGCTGCCAGGGCTGCATAGTTGCCGCCGAAACAGCAACAGATTCCTCAAATTTTTGGCGATCGTCTGGATGAATGCAACTGAACATAAATTCCGGATGCAACTGAACATCTTCTGCTACCAATTCATATAAATCCCAGAGCCCAGAAGAAAGGTAAGGAAAATACCTTTGACCGTCGGCTGAAAGCCGAAATTGATAAATTATTCCCGGCAAATTCGCAGCAAGTTGCCCCACTCTAGCTTCGCTTTCTTGCAGAGCTAACTGTTTCTGCCGCTCCTGAGTAATATCTCGAATTACCCCCACCAAAATTTTACTGCCGTCAGTATGTTCAAAGACAGTTTTTTTAGTAGACAAAATGTGCTTGGCAGCGCTGGCGTCCGTAAATACTTCCTCGCTCTCATTTTCAGCCCCCGTCCCAAACACTTGTTGGTCATTCTGCCAAAAAATCTCAGCTTCTTCTTTTGAGAAAAAGTCGTAATCTGACTTACCCAGCAGTTGCTCGCGCGACTTGCCGATCAGCTTGCAAAAAGCATCATTTAAAAGTATCCAGCGGTGCTGTTCATCCTTAACAAAAATTGGATCGGCAACTGCATCGATCGTATAATTCAAAAAATTTTTACTAGCTTCGAGTTCTGAAAGTGCTAAAACTTTTTCCGTAATATCCTTAATAGTTCCTGTCGTTCCCAGCGCCTCGCTGTTGGCGCCCATCCTCAAAAACTCCTGGACTTCCACCCAGCGAATTGTGCCATTTTTGGTAAAATATCGAATTTGATAGCACCAGGATACTGCTTGATTTTCTCTCTGATTCCTAGAGAAATTTAAATATTGGTATTTGTCGTCAGCATGAATGTAACTCAAACAAGATTTACCTAGACTTTCCTCAACGGTAAATCCACTAATTTTCGTCCAAGCCGGATTGAGAAAAGTCCAATCGCCCGCAATATTTGTTTCAAAAACAACTTCTTTGATATTGTCAACAACCTGCTGGTATTTTTGTTGACTTTTGTGACATTCGGCTTGCCGTTTGTGGCGGGCGATCGCGCAATCGATCGTCCGCAGCAGCATCCGACTGTCTGCTTCTGTCTTCACCAGATAATCTTCAGCGCCAGCCGCAATCAACTCGACAGCCAATTCTTCGTCATCGGCGACTGCCAGAATCACGATCGGAATATTTATCCCGCAATCTTGCAGCCGGAAAAAAGTATGATTTTTGGGGCTGTCAGGAAGTGAAAGGTCTAATAAAATTAGATCGAAAATCTGGCAGCTTAAAATTTCTATAGCTTCTTGAAGGCAAACTACATTAGTCGTCTCAATAGATTGTCCCACTCGGCGATAGGAAAGCAGTTCTTGAATTAGTTCTGCATCTTCTGCACAGTCTTCTACTAACAGAACTTTCCAGCAACCAGACCTTAAAATTGATTCAAAAGCAGATTTCATGTTACTATTTTTTACGAATATATAAAAAGTGGCAGCAGCGGATGCAGCTACCTAGCTGATTTTTGGGGAGCTTGAAACACAGGTTTTAGAGTGCGCTGGGTGCTGGCACACCCCAGATTTATTTGTAAAATTGAGTTTCTGGCTGTAAGTTGTCCACCTCGGCGAAAACCTTTCGGGTCAAAATAATTATACTTTTGGCTATCTGGCAACTCAATTCTGATTTAAATTTACAACCTTTCGCAGATAAATAGCAAGGGGCAAAGCAAAACAGTGCGCTGCGAGAAGCATTTGCATCCTGAGTGCGAACCTAGGAAAAATCCCGTGAATTTACGTAGCCTGTTAGGAGATTGTCTCCGTTGAATCACTGACAATAGACTGCCGTTTGTGGTAATAACTTTAGTTTTATTTCTGGGTTTAAAAATCACCTGCATTCCTGACTGCAAACCTAATTACAGTTGTAGAAGCCGACATGATTTTACTGAGTTAAACCGATCGAGTTTTCGGCTGTTTGGGCAGCACAACTGTAAATACACTACCTTGTCCGACTTTGCTGCTAATCGCAATCTCGCCTTCAAAAGGTTTTAAAAGTTCAATGCAAGTATACAGTCCGAGACCTGTTCCTGTGGGTTCACCTTCGATTTTTTCCTCGCCTTTAGGTGGCTTTGATGTGTAAAAAGGGTCAAAAAGCTTTGACAAGTTTTCATCTGCTATGCCGCAGCCTGTATCTGCAATATCCATGTATATGTTCGAGTCGTCTTGTCTGGTCACGATTGTTAGTTCCCTGCTTTTTTTTTCCCACATCGCATCCATTGCATTATTGATTAAATTATAAAATACTTGAGAAATATAGGAATAAATCAAGGGAATACTTTCAATTTGTTCGTCATAAAAATATTTTTTTCTAATTTTGTTTTTAAAATAAAGATTGCCTTCCAATAACTGAATTTCTTGCTGCACTAATTCGTTGATATTCACAGCCTGCAAATCTTGCTTTTGCTCTTTTCTGCTTTTCATCATCAGAGTATCCATGATCTGATTGATTTTTGTGACGGCTTGATAAATATACTTAGTATAATTAAATATTGATTCTTCTTGAATTTTTGTGGCTTTTGTTTCAATCAAATCGACGCTAGTCTGAATCACTTGCAGCGGGCTTTTGAGGTTGTGAACCATTCCCTGGGTCAAACGTCCGATGATGGCTGTTTTTTCCTGGTCGATCAGTTGCTTGGTTTTTTGATCGACAAGTCTTTCCAGGTTGTGGTTGAGGTGGGCAAGTTCCTGGTTTTTTTCTTCGAGTTTTTTTTGCAGCGTGCGGATTGTCAGGTGAGTTTGAATGCGGCTCAACACTTCTTCGTGCTGGAATGGCTTAGTGATGTAGTCAACGGCTCCTGTCTGAAAGCCTTTTACTTTATCGAGGGTCTCGGAAAGGGCGCTCATGAAGATGATGGGAATATCTCGCGTTGACGAGTTTGCTTTCAAACGCAGGCAAGTTTCAAAACCGTCAATTCCTGGCATCATGATGTCCAAAAGTATCAAGTCTGGATGGATGTATTCTATTTGCTCGATCGCACTTTCGCCGTCGAGAGCCACTAATACTTTAAACCCATAATTCCTTAACAGCTCGAAAAGTACGTCAAGATTGGTTTGGTTGTCATCAACAATTAGTATGATGCTTCTGTTGTCGGAATTTTTATCGTTCATATTCAAGGGAAACATTAAAAAAAATTAGTTGTGAGCTGTCGGTGGTGAATTGAAATCGCATTCCAGCGATTTTCGGTGGCTCTCGAAACGCGGTTGCTTCGTATATGCTTTTATTTACCACCATTGTTGTCGGGCAATACTGTTGACTTAACAGTTTTTACTTGCCGGAGATCCGCCTCACATACCCCCTACTCTGGCGCATCAAAAGCGGGGACGCAAGAACAGAATCCTGTCCCTCCTTTTTGAAGGGGGAGCAGCGGCTCGAAACCGAGAGTTACTGGCTGGATATATCCGGCACTTCCATAGATTAATTGGATCGTGAATGAGTCGCGACCCATAATTTCGGCTTGACCTGTTGCTAGTAGAACTCGCGCTTTGCGGGGAGTGGTGGGCATCAATGGACGACCATCTTTATTGATTACTAAAATTTTCATGATTTGGAATTTAAGCTAATAGATAACTTAACTCTTGCGAGTGGTGTTCTTCGCCAATGTTGCTCTAGGTTTAATGCTAATCACACTTTCCGGTTCCGGCTTCCAGTAGAAATGTTTAATGATTAACCGCAGTGTCTGGGACTAGAACTCAGTTGCCAAACCTGTATCCCAAAGTGCCTATATATTCTGAAGTAACGTAGTAATTCTGGCATGATGAATTACTAAGGCTAATGACAAGCTTCTTGATTCAGAAGCCCACGCTGTACTGGCGAACAGTCAGAGTGTGGAGTTGTCACGACAACTGTTGCTTCAAAAAATCTCGAATTTGCTTGAGCTTAAATCCTTTAGCAAGTTGGCGCAGGTGATGAACGAAAGGCACTAATGTCGGGTCAGAATGTTCGAGTTTAGCTGTTTCCTCCAGAATAGCTTCTATATCGCCCATTGCAGCGAGTCTTAACAGCGCTAAGACCGACTCTGAGGCAGGAGATACCATCGTTGAGTCAGCAGTAGCAATGTCAGATGATGCTTTGGGAGTGTGAGGTTTGCGTTTTTTGGTTTCCGATCCGTCTTCGTAAATCCATTCTAGTCTCAAATGCAGGCGCAACACTTCTAAAAGCTCGTTAGTTTGAATCGGCTTGGTAAGAAAATCATCGCAACCTGCAAGTATGCTCTCTTGCTTGGTAGTCTCGTAAACGCTAGCGGACAAAGCAAGGATAACCGCATCTTTTAATTTCGGCAACTGTCGCAGCCGCCTGGTAGCTTCCCAACCGTCCATTACGGGCATCAGCAAGTCCATTAAAATTACATCCGGTAGAAATTCCTGTGCTTTGTTTAAGCAGTCTTCGCCGTCGGTGGCTTGTGCAATTTCAAAGCCCAAACGAGAAAGCATTCTGTGCAGCATAGCGCGATTTACTTCGTGATCGTCCACGATCAGCACTTTGCGCCCTCTGCCGCTAAAACCGACAAGCCGGCGTTTTTCTGGGGCGCAGGGGATTTCGGAAGACTGGGCGACTACGGGTAAGTCTAGATCCAACCAAAAGATACTGCCTTGGCCGGGGGTACTTTGCACCCGAATTTGGCTGCTCATCATGGTGACTAATTTTTGGCTGATGGAAAGTCCCAGCCCGGTACCTTCGACGAAATTGTGACGATCGCCCACTTGATGAAAAGGCAAAAATATTTCTTCTAATTTATTCTCTCTGATGCCAATGCCGCTATCTTCGACTTGAAAGCGAATTTTAGCAACGGGTGATTGCTGTGGATTTGGGGCTTTGGAGTCCGCTGCTGCTTCTGGGGCGATCGGCTGATGTTCCGGTAGTGGAAGAGACCTCAAATTTACTCTCCCGTCACCCGCTTGGGGGGTCAAACTAGAATTTATCGAATTTTTTGCAGTTAAATTTTCAGCAAAATTCTCGACGTAACCGACTTTAAATGTCACGCCGCCGATATTAGTAAACTTGACCGCATTACTCACCAAGTTAATCAAAATTTGTCGCAGCCTTTTTTCATCAGCGAATACCCAGTTTGGGAGTTGAGATAGCGGCTCGTAATTAAACGCAATCCCTTTTTGATCCGATCGCATTTGGAACAAGTCAACAATACTTTTTACCAAACTGGGTAAATCCACTTCTGTCACAGACAGTTCCATTTTACTAGCTTCAATTTTTGCGAGGTCTAAAACATCGTTAATCAGCGTCAGTAAGTGGTTGCAGCACTGGTGAGCGCTATGCAAGCTCTCCTGTTGTTCGGCTGTTAAATTGCGATCGGGCTTCAGCAGTTGAATGTATCCCATAATACCGTTCAAAGGCGTCCGCAATTCGTGGCTCATGTTGGCGAGAAAGTCGCTTTTAGCGCGGCTAGCCGATTCGGCGGCTGATACGGCCAATTGCAGGGCAGCTTCTGCTTGTTTGCGTTCAGAGATTTCGGTTTGTGCTTGTTCAAACAAAGTCGATTGCTGAATGGCGATCGCCAACTGCACCCCCAATTGTTTCAGGCACTCTGCCTCCATTTTTTGCCAGGGACGCGGGCCCGTGCAGTGGTGTGCAATTAACAGCCCCCACAATTTTTCGCCTTGCAAAATCGGCACTACCAGACTCGCTCTCACTTCGAGCTGAGTCAACAAACTCAAGTAACAGTCGGCGATACCAGCATTGTAAACATCTTCTGTGGCTCTAATTCTGCCATCTTTGTAAAGAGGAACGTAGGCTTCCCCAAAACAAGGATCGTAAATTTCCATTCCGATAATTGAGAGGGAATTTTTATCAACCGACTCGACAGCGATAAACCCGCTCCAATCAGGATTGAATTGGTAAATAACAGTACGGTCTACTTGCAAAAACTGGCGCACTTCTTCGACTGCTTTGGTGAGAATTTCTTCAAGATTGAGAGAAGAGCGAATGCGTTCTAGCATAGCTATTGCCAACTGTTCGCGCTTTAATTGCTGGCGCAAAATTGCTTCAGATTCTTTGCGTTTTGTGATGTCAGTAATTACTGCAATCAAACCGATAGAATGGCTGTTTTTATCTTTAATGGTGTCGGCTCGCACCAGAGCAGTAACAGCTTCGGCGCTCTTAGTGCGCAGCGCCACCTCACCGCACCAAGAGCGACCTTTGCGAATGTTTTTGTAGATGTGTTTGTAAGTTTCAGGCCGGATGTAAAGGGTTGTACTATCGCCGAGTTCGTTGAGTTCTTCCACCGTGTAGCCGTAACGCTGAATAAAGGCTTGATTGTGATAAATAGACCGCCCTTTCAAGTCGGCGATCGCGATCGCATCGCTGGTACTTTCCACGGCTTGAGTGACCCGCAACAAATTTAATTCTGCTGCTTTGCGATCGCTGATATCCGTCATTGAACCCACCATCCGCAGGGGATTTCCGGCTTCGTCCCAGACTGCTTGAGCGCGGGCGAGCACCCACTTGTAGCTGCCGTCTTTGCATTGCAAGCGGTATTCGGTGGCGTAATTGGGGGTTTGGCGGTCGAGATAATCTTGAATTGTGGCTTGCACGCGATCGCGATCGTCTGGATGAATGCTATCGATCCATTCGCTGTTGGTGCGGTCAATTTCGCCCTCTGCGTAACCGATAATTTCTTGCCAGCGGGCCGATCTAAAAGCTTGATCTGTTTGAAGATTAAGATCCCAAATTCCGTCTTGATTGCCTTTAAGAACTAACTGCCAGCGTTCTTCACTTTTGCGCAATTCTTCTTCAGCTTGTTTGCGCTGAATGTGAGAACCCAACTGAGTAGCTACCGCCTTGACCAATTCTACTATACGCGGCTCCATAATCGAGCGCTCGCGCTTGCAGAATAGTAAAACTGCCAGCACCTCTGAATTCGCGCGGATTGGCACACCAAAACAAGCTTTCAATCCGACTGCTGCCGCCATTTGCGATCGGGCAAAAAATGAATTATTGACATCAGAAACATCTTCTATCCATTCTACCTTTCGGGTTGACCAAATCCGTCCCGGCACTCCCACTCCGGGGGCGAATCTAATTTTTTTAGTTTCGCGGCCAAAGCTATCTAAATCGCGATCGCTAGCATACCAAGTTTGGCTGTGTTCCAAAACAGTACCATTAGCAGTCGGTATCCAAGCTTCCCCAAAATTCCAGCCGATGGCAGTGCACAGCAATCGCAGGATATTAGGAAGAGCACTCTGAAAATCTGCCGACTGACTAATTGCTTGACTTGCTGCCAGCAACAGCTTAATTTCATCTTCTGCTTGCTTGCTTTCTGTAATATCAGTTCCCGTGCCAAGAATTTGTTTTAACTTGCCGTCTGCGGTTTTAGCAAATACAGTATCTCGGCTGACAATCCAGCGCCAAGAACCATCCTTGTGCCGGACGCGGTATTCAATTTCAAAGATATCCCCTTCTGTACCCGTTTCGACTTGCTGTAAATAATCCGGCATTTTGATGGCATCTTCGGGGTGCATCAAAGTTGACATCAAGGGCCCCATTGCCTGAATCTCTTCTACCGTATACCCAATTATCTGGGAGATAGAAGCATTAGCATAAATATTTTTTTCTTCTATTAAGTCATAAACGTACAAAATATTAGGACTTGCCTCAGCAATGCGATCGCCAAACCGCTTGCTATCTTGCAAGTCTGCTTCTGCTTTCTTTTTCGCAGCAATATCGCGAACAATGCAAATTATTTCGCCCTCCGGCAAAATTGTCAGCGACACTTCTTGAGGGAATTGAGAGCCATCGCGGCGGCAGCCTACTGCTTCTGTGCTGCAATAACCTTGGTGCGCTAAAGTCGGCATAACTTCCTGCTCAAACCTTGCGAGTTCTGCACCTTCATAAAACATTTTCCAACTTTTGCCCAACATTTCTTCGAGGGCATTGTAACCGTAGATTTTGAGTTTAGCTGCGTTGGCATAAATCAGCTCTCCACTGGCATTGACAATACCGATACCTTCGGAAGCGGCTGCCATTGCTGCGGCTTGTAGCTGGAGTTTTGACTCGAAACGTTTGCGGTTAGTAATGTCGCGGACGATCGCAATAATTTCGTCATCTGTGGAGAAGACAAATCTCGCTTCAAAATCGCACAGTGCATCCTTAACTGGGAGTTGATATTCGACTACTTGAATCTCGCCAGTGTTGATGGCTTGTTGATTGCCAGACCAAATTTTTTCAGCAAAAGCAGCAGGCAGTATGTCCTGTGCTTTTTTGCCAATAAATATATTGTCCGGTACCAGCGTGTGGAGGTCTTTTGCGGGTTTAAAGTATACAAAAGTGCCGTCAGCGCGACAGCGAAAAATCATGTCAGGTATCGCATTTAAAAGAGCGCGGTTAGTGGCTTCGCTCTTGCGTAATTCAGCTTCTGCTTGCTTGCTCGATGTAATGTCGCGGGCAACTGCATAAATCAAACCTTCTTCGGCAAATGGTGATGCCGTCCACGACAGCCATTTATAAGTACCATCTTGGCAAAGATAGCGGTTTTCTAAGTTAATAACGGGGTACCCTTTTTTGAGTTTTTCTAATTTACCTAAAGTTATTTCTCGGTCTTCGGGATGCAATAATTTTAGAAAAGGTTCGGCTATAAGTTCGGCTCGGCTGTAACCTAATACATTTGACCAAGCGGGGTTCAAGCGTTTGAAATAACCGTCAAAACCAGCAATGCAAAGTAAATCTAGGGAGATATTAAAAAAGCGATCGCGCTCTTGCTGAGTTTGTTTTAATTCGGTGACATCCATCACCAAACCATCCCAAACAATATCGCCGTTGGCTTGCTTGGAGGGTTGAGCGGCGCCTTGCAGCCATTTGACTCGCTCTCCCATAACTTGGCGCCACAGATGTTGCCACGCCTGCTGAGTCGTCGCTGAAGTGGCGATCGAGCGCTGCAAGTCTGAGATGTCGTCTGGGTGAACAGTTGCAAAAGCCAAGCCAGCATTTTCTTCTATTTCTTCCGGGAGTAAATTGTAGAGCTGCCAACTCCCGGAAGAGACGTAAGTAAAAGATGTTTTGCCATCTACGTAAAGTCGGTATTGATAAATCATTCCCGGCACATTATCGGTCATGATTTGAAATCGAGCTTCGCTTTCCTGCAAAGCTATTTGCTGCCGTTTGTACTCGGTCACATCTCGCATGATTCCGACCAACATTTTAGTGCCGTCAGCTTTATTAAAAACTGTTTTTTTAGTAGATATAATGCGTTCTTGACCTGCGCTATTTCTAAAAGTTTCTTCCGTTTGCTTGGGAATACTTCTTTGCAATACTTGCTCGTCTTGTAGCTCAAAATTTTGGGATTGTGCTGCCGGCAAAAACTCGTATCCCGACGTACCTATCAGTTCCGATCGCCCTTTTCCCATCAATTCGCAAAAAGCATCGTTTAATACAATCCACCTATGTTGCTCGTCTTTGACAAAAATTGGGTCAGGAGTTGCATTAATCGTGTGATTTAAAAACTCTTCTGATGCTTTGAGTTCGGTTTCGTAGCGGTAGCGATCGCTCACGTCCAAGACTACTTTAATCATCCGGTCGATCGAGCCGTCACGGCCCCGGATGCAGCGCAGGGAAACCCGAGTATAAACTATTTTGCCATCTTTTCTCTGCCACCTTTTGTCTAAAATATAGCCTTCGCTCTCTCCAGCAAAAATTTTATTTAACTGCTCTAAAGTGGCTGCCCAGTCTTCTGCAAAACCCCACTGTTCCCAATTTCCGTGCAAAAGTTCTTGGCGCTGGTATCCGAGCAAATTGCACAAAGCATCGTTAACTTCCAACCACTCGCATTTTGCGGGTTCTGAGGGCGAATTTGGAGGAGCAATGATGGCAATTCCGACGAGAGAATTCTCGACTACCGAGCGATATTTTTCTTCACTTTTTTGCAAAGCTTCCTGGTTGTGCTGTCGCTCGACTGCGTAGCGGAGCGATCGCATTAACACTTCGCTGTCGATTTTTCGTTTGACTAGATAATCCTGAGCGCCTGCTTGGATTGACTGCACGGCGAGTTGTTCGTCGTTGTGGGCTGTCAGTACGACGATCGGAGTATTGAGGCTGTATTCTTGGATTTTGACAATTGTACTTAAGTCTTGGCTGTCGGGGAGCGAAAGGTCTAGTAAAATTACATCAAAATGTTCGCCCACTAAAATTTGCTGCGCTTTGCCCAGACGGTCTGTACAGCTTACTGACAGCCTTTCGCTACCCTGTCTGCTGACATTTGTTTCTAATAACAATTCTTCGATTAGATCGGCTTCGGCTTGATTGTCTTCGACCAGGAGAACTTTAAAGCCGTTTCGCTTTGCGGTTGATCTCAAAACTGATGTCATATACCTTTTTATTTGTCATAAGCCAGTCGAGATAAATATTATAGCATATAAATAATTTAAGCCACAAAAACAATGATGGCAAAAAAAATACTTATTAGGTTAAACAACTACTGTGTTCTAATTTACATAAACTGTGTTTGCGATCTCAGTAGCTAAACCGGATCGCAGGTTTAACTTTTACGATTTTTATAAGTTCGGTTTTTTGAGGTTACCCAAGCTGCTCGGCGTGGTGTTTTTTTTGGCGATCGCCCCCCGCAGCCGATCGCCCCCAGCAAAAGCTCCTTAGTGGCCTTTACACGCTTCAACACAATCCGAGCGCTATCCCCACACCACTGCGCGCCCAAACAACAAAAACCGTAGTAATTATGTTTGTGCTTCACATTTTGACTTGTATTTTTGATGATAGCTTACAAAAACTCTCCGCTGCCATTTCTTTACTATTTGCAATTAACTAAAAAAATATCCCCTAGGGGTATTGCCATATCGAAAAAAAGTTCTAATATTGAAATACAGGCAAGCAAAAACTCAGATAAATAGAGCCTCAGGAAACCTCCGAGAATTTACGAAAGAAAACGACCTTAAAAAATAGACTCTCCTTTGACCCCCGACCAAAAACGGAGACAAGCTTCCGACACGAGTCGCCAGCAGCCCAAAAGTTTAGACTAAGCGACTGCGCGAGGGGGCAAGGCTTTTGTTCCGGCTCGGGTGATTCATGAGTTGCAGTCAATCTAAAACTTGTACTGAGCTCCGTCAACGTATCCCAAATCCCAAATCCCAAATCGACTGGCCTAAATGAGCACAAATCGCGAGGAAAAAAGCAATGCTCGAAAAATTAGCAGCAATTCAACAAAAACAAGTTTTAATTCCCAAAGAAAAAGCCTTAGTATTGTGGTTTGATGAAGTAGGCATCTGCGACATCCCATTAGTAGGCGGAAAAAATGCTTCTTTAGGGGAAATGATCCAACAGTTAACCCCCAAAGGAGTTAGCGTCCCCAACGGATTTGCAACTACAGCACACGCTTACCGCTGGTTCATCGAGTCGGCTGGTTTAGAAGCAAAATTGCGCGAAATTTTGGCCGATTTAGACGTAGAAGATGTCCAGAACCTGCAACAAAAAGGCAAGATGGCGCGCGCATTGATTCTGAATACACCGTTTCCGCGAGAATTGCAAGCAACGATCGCGAGCGCTTACGATCGACTGTGCGATCGCTACGGCGAGGGCACCGACGTAGCAGTACGTTCGTCCGCCACCGCCGAAGACTTACCAGACGCCAGTTTCGCCGGACAGCAAGAAACCTACCTCAACGTCCACGGTTGCACCGGCGTGCTCGAATGCTGCCACAAATGCTTCGCCTCTACATTCACCGATAGAGCAATTTCTTACCGCCAACAGCGGGGTTTCGACCACTTAGAAGTCGCCTTATCCGTCGGCGTGCAGAAAATGGTGCGATCGGACTTAGCATCCTCCGGGGTCATGTTCAGCATCGACACCGAAACCGGTTTCAAAAATGCCGCCTTAATCACCGCCGCCTACGGACTAGGAGAAAACATCGTTCAAGGAGCAGTAAACCCCGACGAATACCTAGTTTTTAAACCCACATTAAAACAAGGTTTTCGCCCAATTCTCGACAAACGCCTCGGCACCAAAGATATCAAAATGGTGTACGATCAAGGCGGTTCCAAATACACCAAAAACGTATCAGTAGCCCCAACAGAACGCAGCAAATACGCCCTTAACGATGACGAAATTATTAAGTTGGCAGAGTGGGCAGTACAGATAGAAGAACACTACACCCAAGTGCGCGGTACCTACACGCCGATGGACATTGAGTGGGCAAAAGACGGCAATACCGGCGAACTCTTCGTCGTCCAAGCGCGGCCGGAAACAGTACAATCCCAAAAATCCGCTACAGTTTTACGGAACTACAAATTGCAAGGTTCCAGCGCAATTTTGGCAACAGGGCGCGCCGTTGGCGAAGCCATCGGACAAGGCAAAGCGCACATCATTTTAGACGTTCACCAAATCGCTCAATTTGAAGCAGGAGAAGTTCTTGTTACTAACAAAACAGACCCGGATTGGGAACCGATCATGAAAAAAGCAAGTGCGATCGTCACCAACTCCGGCGGCCGCACTTGCCACGCTGCGATCATTGCCCGCGAAATGGGAATCCCCGCCATTGTAGGCACCGGCGACGGTACCCAAGTTTTGCAAAACAATCAAGAAATTACTGTTTCTTGTTCCGAAGGAGACGAGGGCAAAGTTTATGCCGGTTTAGTTCCTTTTGAAATTCAAGAAACTGATATCGACAATTTGCCCCGCACCCGCACTCAAATATTAATGAACGTCGGCAATCCAGAAGAAGCTTTTGGTTTGTCAGCAATTCCTTGCGACGGCGTAGGCTTAGCGCGACTAGAATTCATCATCGCCAACCACATCAAAGCTCACCCCTTAGCACTGATTCATTTTGACGAATTGACCGACGAATCTGTCAAGCGCAAAATTGCTAAACTCACAGCACTTTACGAACACAAACCCGATTTCTTTACCGACAAGTTGGCCTGCGGAATTGCCACCATCGCCGCTGCGTTTTATCCGAATCCTGTCATCGTGCGGATGAGCGATTTCAAGAGCAACGAATATGCTAATCTTTTGGGAGGGCGACAGTTTGAACCGAAGGAAGAAAACCCGATGCTCGGGTGGCGCGGCGCTGCTCGCTATTACGACCCGAATTACCGCGAAGCTTACGCTTTGGAATGCCTAGCTTTGAAGCGAGTTCGCGACTCCATGGGCTTGACAAATGTGATTCCGATGATTCCGTTTTGCCGCACCCCCGAGGAAGGGCGCAAAGTCTTGGCCGAGATGGCAAAACACGGTTTAGTTAAGGGCGAAAATGGCTTGCAAGTGTATGTGATGTGCGAGTTACCGAGCAATGTCATCTTGGCTGACGAATTTGCCCAAGTGTTTGACGGATTCTCGATCGGCTCCAACGACTTAACTCAGCTAACATTAGGATTAGACCGGGATTCTGCTTTAGTTGCCCAGATATTTGACGAACGCAATGAAGCTGTCAAGCGCATGGTGGAAATTGCCATTAAAGCTGCCAAAAAGTACGATCGCAAGATTGGAATTTGCGGCCAAGCCCCCAGCGATTATCCAGAGTTTGGTCGCTTTTTGGTTGAGTTGGGAATTGATTCGATTAGTTTGAATCCCGATTCGGTTTTGAAGACTTTGTTGGATGTGGCTAAGGTGGAGGCTTCTGGTGCGGTGATGGATTTAGCCGCTCAGGTTGCTAAAGTGTAAGGGAGCATCTCAGTTTTTCATTTTTATAGTGCTGTCGGCGATCGCGTATTGTAGGATACGCCAGCGGGGACGGCACTATAATCAAAAAATCTTTTTTACAAACATGAGATGCTCCCAAGTGTAACCACTATGGCGTTAGATCGTTCCGAATGCGAGTTCTCTGATTTAAATCGGACTCGCATTCGGAACGATCTAACCTATCGACAACAGCCTTTACCCGCCCTCGCCAGCAAACAGTTAACGCACCGGTGGCATATTTTGAAAACTGGCTGGGAACTTTCATGATTGAAAACCGTCTTTTGCCCGATCGTAAATTTTGGTTGGCGATCGTTGTGTAAATAAATAAAAAGATTATTCACAAAATCTCTAAAAACGTGTTTACAGTTCTCCTGATTATTTTCATAGGTTTAGCTCCGTGGCTGCTGTCTTTGTGGGTGATGCGATCGGCAAGCGGTCAAGCCCGCGACTCAATTGTAGCGGCCCGGATTGCGGTAGCAAATAGACCCCTACGAACTCAACTAGAAACGGGCGATCGCACCTATGTAGAAGGTCTCGGTTATCCGATCGGCGATATCACTTGCGAATATAACGCCCGCTCTAATTACATTCGCTGCGCCGTCAATCCTTCTGGGCCCTGTCTTGATTGTCGGTATTACCAAGCCAGAACTCTTGACGTTCGCGGTGAAAAGATATAGGTTGTATAGGGGCTGGTATGTACGCATATTTGCGGATCTAATAACCGATGAGTTAAGATGTACTTAAGTGTAGGGATTGTTGTTGGAACTTGTTCGGGACGAGCCTCGCCAAAACTCAGCAATTAAAACAAAATCGAGCAGTATTGCTGGGTTACAGTTGCCATAAAAAGCGGATTGCGGTCTGTGTTTTTATAATTGAGGAGTAGGCTCAGAAACCAGATTTAGGCGATAAATCTTGGCTTGGTGGCTAGAAATCTAGAAATTGAGTTTGTAGCCTCGCCGTACATCCGACATTTAAGCAAATTGGCAAATAAAAATCGCAACTAGCTGACAGCCAAATTTGCTAGTAAATTTCTCTCAAACATCATGAAAAATTCCGCATGAACCATTAATTCGAGCATTTATCTTAAATAAAAACCCGCTCGAAGACTCGAATTTGACATTTGGGGAAGTCGGTTATAGGCGATAGTAATCTGTTGTGGCGATCGCAGATGAACGCAGCCTCAAACCTAGATTGTTGTCTCCAGACTGCAAGTCATGAATTTTTAAGACGCCTCGTCGATACAGGGTATGCCGATTTCAATTCAATCACGCGCCTTGGACACTGCCGGCCTAGTTATCTTATGGCCTGCACTCCCTAGCAACCGCCTCTCTAATTAATGTCTGGTTGCTATTGGTTTCCATGGCTGGCGCGCTCCTCACTTTCAAAAACCGGGTTTGGGCTCGGGAGCGAGGGCTGTAACGAAATTTTTTTTCATCCATCAAACCCAGTTTTTGCATCCGGAACAATCAAACTTTTTGGTTGCTAAAGTGCATTAGGTAATCCACAGAAAACCTCATTTAGTAAATTTTTGAGAATTCCTGTTATTGTCTGCTGCGGGATGTAAGAGAGCCGCCTGTCAAGACCGACCTGCTAAGAAAACAAAGGCTAAATATCACCCGATAGATAGATTTTAAAAATTTAAAATCTCAAGCCTCAGCCCTGGTGCTGGCGATATTTGCAATGCTATCAAATAGCAAGATAGCAAAGATTTATGCTGCATAAAATCTGCCTGTAGCTCTTCGGGCATTTAACCAGCACAGTCTCTGACTATGGGATTCAATCTTTTCAACAGGTGATAATTCTCATCTTGAAGAGGGTATATTATATACAATCAGTGAGGCAATTCAACCATGCAAAGCATCTGCAACAAACCAATTTTCCTAACCCAAAAAGCAGGGAACTCTACCGCAAGAATTGCTGGCAAAAACTCCCGAACTAAAGCAACTTATTCTCGAAAAAAAACAATAAGAATTGCAAAAGCCGACTCGTGTTTACTGGGCAAAAACAACAGCGGTGGGGCCCCAATTGGACAGTCAGAGCGAGAATTTTTGCTAGCAAGCCAGCCTGCGATCGCCCCTGTAAAAAATATCCTGTTCCTCGATGGCAGAGTAGAGAACTACGACAGCTTAGCCAGAGGAGCAACAGCAGGTACAGAGGTATTTATACTCGACTCGGCCCTCGATGGAGTCGAGCAAATTACTAGAATTTTGGCTAATTGCAGCAATTTAGACAGCCTGCAAATAATTTCTCACGGTCGAGAAGCAGCAGTACAACTCGGGTCGATCGCCCTCGATGGCGAAAACTTAGAAAGCTACAGCCATTTGTTGCAGCAGTGGGGAAAAGCCCTCAGCGAGAGAGGAAATATTTTGTTGTGCGGGTGTAGCGTCGCAGCAGGGGAAAACGGCGCCGCCTTCGTGCGAAGCTTGAGCTCGATTGTCGGTGCAGATATCTCCGCTTCCGACAACTTGACGGGAAGTGCAGCACTAGGGGGCGACTGGGAATTAAGATTTGTGACCGGGGAAATCGAGGCGAGGCTCGCCATTGAACCAGAAGCGATCGCAGCATACGCTTACACCCTCGGCACATTAGTTAACGAAACTTTCAAAAACGCCACAGTTAGAGGGCCTTGGATTTACGGGGGAAACGGCGGTGCGCTGTTCGATCCCAGCAACGGGCTTCCAGCATCGAGACAACCTGTCCCCGGGATTACCGGAGGCACAGTATCGGGGGTACTTCCAGCATTGGGCGGGCGCAATCCCGGCGATGGGGCTTTGCAATTAACTCCAGCAGAGAACACCCGGGAAGCCTTCGTCATCTACAACAACCCCATTTCTTCCACCGACGGCCTCAGAGTCCAGTTTGATTTTTATTCCTACGGTTCCAGCGCCCAAACCCGGCTTTCTCCGGGCTTCCCGATCGAGCCTCAGCCAGGGGACGGGCTGGGTTTCTTCTTCATTGACGGCACAGCCAGTCCAACCAGGACAGGGGGTTTCGGCGGTTCTCTCGGCTACGCTCAACGCAGCGGCATACCCGGTATTTCCGGAGGTTATTTAGGTATTGGACTTGACGAGTTTGGCAATTTTTCCACATCCTCAGAAGGGCGGTCCGGCCCGATGCCACCTCCGATTCCCGGCTCTGCTATTGGTGATTACAGACCTGATTCTGTCACCGTCAGAGGCCGTGAAGCCGACAATTATCAGTTTTTAACAAATACGATCGTTCCCTTCGGCATCGATAACATTCCCACGAGTATTACCTCTACCGGCAATTTCAGCGATTTTAACTTCAGCAATGACTTCACGAGCGATCGCGATGCAGCCAAAAGATCCGTTCAAATTACCCTAAATCCATCTAACGATCCGAGGAATCCCAACCGCCTCACCGTTGCCTTCGATACGGATTTTAACGGCACCTACGAAACCACAGTGATCGATATCGGGAACTTGGCAACGATCAACGGTACAGTACCGCCAATTTTCAAGTTTGGTTTTGGTAGTTCCACAGGAAGCGGCAACAACATTCACGAACTGCAAAACCTGGTAGTTGAAACTATCAATCCTCCGAGTGTCTCGGCGGATGTGAGCACGATCAAAACTGGCCCGCAATTCATCAAGCCCGGGAGCAGCATTACCTACACAATTACTACTGTCAACAACGGCCCAGCCCCGGCTCGAAACGTTCTGATTCAAGACGAAATACCTGTACAACTCCTGCTTCCGAACGGAGCGCCACCGGTGCTGAGTGCCTCCAACAGCGGCACCTACGTCAACCAAACCAAGTCTGTGACTTGGCCGCTAATTCCGGTTCTCAATCCCGGCCAGACTCTCACTTACACCCTGACAATTAATCTGCCGCCCGGTTTAACTAGCAGCGATACTTTTTCCAACGTTGCATTCAGCAATAGCTCGACTTTCGACCCCAACCTCACCAATAACAATAGTATTCTCCCCCCCGGGCAAATCGATGGAGCCGGTCTGCTTCCTACCACGGTAACTGATATAGTTGCGGATTTAGTGACTACCAAAAGCGGCCCTGTGACTGCCCCGATCGCCTCAAACATTGCCTACACCGTGACCACGGTTAACAAGGGGCCTGATGCTGCGGAGAACGTGACTATCACTGACAGCATTGTTCCGGGTTTAACGGGGGTCAGCGTATCAGACGGCGGAACGTATAACGCACAAACCGGGATTGTCACATTCCCCATACTGCCGGCGCTAGCAAATGGGTCTACTGCGCTCCGCAATATCAGTTTTATTCCCCCAATCAGCCTTACCGCCATCAGCAACACGGCTCGGAGCAGCTCAGCAACTCCCGATCCGATCGCCACTAACAACAACGGCTCACCAACCAACAAAGAGGGTACTCCCACTAACTCCACGGTAAGGACAACGCTTACACCCAACGCCGACCTAGCAACCACTAAAACCGGCTCTACCAATGCTACCCCGGGCAACCCGGTCAGCTACACGATCGCCACAGTCAACAATGGCCCGAGTCCTGCACAAGCTGTAACCATCACCGACAGCATCGTGCCCGGGCTAACCGGAGTCACGGCATCCGATAACGGCACTTACAACGCAGCGACCGGCGTTGTCAGCTTTCCACCAGTGGCGATCGCCAACGGCACCACAGCGCTCCGGACGATCGGCTTCACAGTACCGCTGACAGCAACTATTCCGATTAGCAACACAGCCAGAAGCAGCTCCATCACCCCCGACTTGATTCCTGGCAACAACAACGGTAGCAACCCCAACGCCAGCGTCACTACCACCATCGCTGCCAGGGCTGATGTTGTCACCCAAAAAACTGCTCCGGCGAGCATTAATGCCGGGGGTACTCTCACTTATACAATCACTACCAGCAACAGCGGCCCGAGTGCCGCCACCAATGTAGTCATCACCGACAGCCTGATTCCCGGCTTAACAGGAGTTACGGCCTCCGGCGGCGGAACCTACAACCCAACCACAGGCGCGATCGTTTTCCCGGCGATCGCCAGTTTAGCCAGCG
>NZ_JAUBOJ010000020.1:0-7909 GCF_036700185.1 Microcoleus sp. BM001215392
CCTTACCAAGGGGGGGAAACAAGAGGGATAACGCCCCCTTACCAAGGGGGGGAAATAGAGGGTCGAAATGATAATTTTCGGGCGAAGCGGTATATTGCTAAATACACGATTAATCCGGCGATTACTCACGGAATTAGTCAGTATGTGGGTTCGGTAGAAGAGGGTAAGTTGGCGGATTTGTGTTTGTGGCGGCCGGCGTTTTTTGGGGTGAAACCGGAGTTGGTAATTAAGGGTGGGGCGATCGCCTACGGGCAGATGGGAGACGCTAATGCGAGCATTCCGACGCCGCAGCCGGTGCATATGAGGCCGATGTTTGGCAGCTTTGGCGGGGCGATTGGGGCGACTTGTTTGACGTTTGTTTCGCAGGTGGCGCGCGATCGAGATATTGCAGCACAGCTCGGTTTACAAAAGCCCACGGTAGCAGTTTCCGGGACGCGGCAGATTAGTAAAAGAGATATGAAACTCAACGATTATTTGCCGCACGTGGAAGTCGATCCAGAAACCTATGAAGTGAGGGCGGATGGGCAATTGTTGACTTGCGAACCGGCAACTATTTTGCCAATGGCGCAGCGATATTTTCTGTTTTGATATAAGTTCGATCGTTCGGACTTCAGGGGTGCATCTGGTTTTCGCCAATATATCCGTAGGGGCGAAGCATGACAGTAGTGAATATGGAATTATAACTAATAACTTATATGCGGTCATGCTTCGCCCCTACAAACATATTTGCCTTGCACCAGATGCACCCATTCATTAGGAATGGAAATGGCGATTTTTCCTGCGGTGAAATTTCCACCCGCACCTCCACCTGTAAATCGGTCAGCGTGTAGAGATGCTTTTTTTCTTGATAAGACTCAACCAGGAATTGCAGATATTTAGGAAAATCAACTGGTGTCGCCATTTGATTATAGATTTTAGAATATAGATTGATTATAGAATTTTTTCTACATCCGCGAGGAACGGTGAAAAATCCGATCGTCAACCTGCTCCCGGCACGTGAGTGTTCGTGTAGACGCGGTTTCAACCGTACGTCCTATTTTCAACCGTACGTCCTATCTTCAACCGTACGTCCTATTTTCAACTATCCGTGCAATTCTCCATTCGGCATAATTGTGCCGCGCAACTGAGCCCCCGCTAAATTAGCCGTAGTCAAATCAGCCCTAATCAAAGTTGTGCGGTGCAAAATTGCATCCCGCAAATCTGTTCTAGCCAGGTAAGCATCAGTCATATCCGCCTCACTCAAATTCGCTTGATTAAAATTAGCTCTGCTCAAATCAGCCCGGATCAAATTAGCACGACTCAAATCAGCCATCACCAAATTAGCATTGCTCAACTTAACATCAGGAAGAAACGCACCGCGCAAATTAGCACCCGCCAATTCAGCATCAATTAACACAGCTCTTTCCAACTTAGCATCTGTCATCACAGCCCAAGAAAAATTTGTTTCTACCAAAGTTGCTTCAGTCAAAAATGTGCCATCTAAAATAGCTTCGATTAAATTTGCCTGAGTCAAATTTGCTTCTTGTAGAGACGCTCCAGTCAAATTCGCTTGATTGAGATTAGCTTTAGTTAAATCTGCACCTTGCAAATTAACGCCGCGCAAATCTGCACCTTGTAAATTAGCACCGCGCAAGTTTGCGCCCTCAAAAATCCGCTGCTCCTTGCGCAAATTTGCTCCGCGCAAGCAGGCGCCGCGCAAATCTGCACCTTGCAAATTGACACCTCGCATATCTGCTTCGGTCAAATTTGCATCGATAAAAACTGCCAGAGAGACATTAGCTTTACGAAAGTCTGCACCTTGTAAAGTAGCTCCGTGGAAGTCTGCATCGGACAAATTTGCTCCGCTAAAATTTGCCTTATTTAAGTTAGCACCGCACAATTTGGCATTAGTTAAATTTGCACGCTGAAAGTTAATTCTGCTCAAGTACGACATTGTTAAGTTTGCTCCCCAAAGGTCGGCGCTGCTTAAATTGACGCCGATTAAATCGGCACCGCTCAGGTAGACTCCTCTAAGATTCATACCTTGAAAATCAAGTTCTCCTGATGTATATCGCCTTAATATTTCGCTGGAATTCATGTTTTTATTTATGGTTGGGAGTTGAACAAAATCTACACTCTAGAGATTTTTGGCTTTTCCAGCCTACAGGGGCGGGTGAAAGTTTGTGCTGCGCCAGACTGAATTGTCGCAAATACGACGATCGCACTTATTGCATTTTAGTGTTGCTCAAGGCGGACGAAAGTTTGTGCAACGCCAGACTTGTGTCGGGGCATTTAATGATTTTTATTCACAAATTCTTGAGTCCAAGCAACTGTTTTGTTGCCTAATTTGCGCCCGTGAATTTTTACATCAGTAATAAATTTTGATTTTAAAGTACCCAGTTTTTTGTGAATGTATGTGGCTAGATCCTGTTGGTTTGTTACGTCGGGAGACTCCAGAATGATGTGGAGCCAACCGTCTCTAAATCCCGCTGTGGCGGTAATTCCCTTAGGCTGTAGCAATTGATCGATCAATTGGGCGATCGCCTTTGGTTTGCCTTGTTTTGCCATTTCCACAAGCTGATGCCGATCGGGTTTGTCGGTAGAGTTTTCCTGCTGGGGTGTTTCCGAAATATTTTCTGCAACATTCTTTAGAATTTCAGCAGGATAGCGCCCGCTTTCTTTTGACTCTAATTCGCTAAGAATTTCCATTAATTTATCGCTAAATCCCTGGATCTTTCCTACATAATTTCTGAGGTTTTTATATTTCCAGTACAAACGCTCTTCGGCCGTTTCTGTAGAAAATTGACCGTTCAAAGCAGCTTCTAACTCGCTGAATATTTTTTCTATTTGGGCGGTGGCCGAGTTAGCACTGTCCCGGACTAATCCTGTCATTTCTTCTTCGAGTCCCAACTTGCGTTTGATGGAATCGCTAATATTTACACTAACAGGGTTTGCGGGAGCGAAAGTTTCGATTAGTGTCGGCGTTTCTGTAACTGGGACTTGGAATCTTTCTCTTAATTCGTGTCCGAAGTTCGCAGCGGAATTATTGCTGCTGGTTTCGGGTTCTTGAAACTGTATATTTTCTGCCCTGTCGGGTACTAAATAACTCTTCTGGGGATCGTAATGATAGTGAGCCGGAGCAGCTTGAATGATCTGAGTAATATCGCCCGCCTCAAAATAATCGCTGCGTCTATCAAGCGGCTGGCTATCTCCATAAACACTGTTGTTTAAATGCGTCCGATCGCAATCTTCGGTAGCTGAATCTTCGGTAGCTGAATCTTCGGTAGCTGAATCTTCGGAGCGATCGCGCTCTTCTTGTTGCAACTTTGCGTAACAAGGATTCATCGCTTTGATAATCACGCTCGCTGCTTGGTCGCATTCGTCTGTGTTGTCGAGATTGCCGGCAGTTCTGTACAACTGAGTTTCGAGTTCGGCCAGGCTGCTGCACACATTAAACAGTTGTCGCAGCAAATTGTCAAGGTCTTGGGTTTTCAGCAGCAGCCAGTCGCGATCGCTAAAAGTGAACTCGTGATAAAGAGTAGAAAAAATTAGGATTTTCGCCCTTAGTGGATTTGTTTGCTGTAGAATTTTTTCCCTGGCATCAAATAAATTTCCCGGGTCTCTTTGGATAGATTCTCCTAATGGCAATTCCGAACTGAAGTGTTCGTCAATGGCCGGTGCTTCGTAACCGCCAAAATTAGATATATTTGTTTCTAATTTTGTGAAATCTTCGTATTCGTAAAGCCTGCTGAGTTGGCAGACAATTTGATCTGCAACTAAAGCGTATTCGGTTTTTTTATTAACTTTGGCAACTATACTGTTTAAAACTGCTTCAATATCTTCTAACCTGCTGTATTTAGCGCATAGTTCTTCGATTAAGTTCCCTATGTCCGCGCTGCTGAGTTGGGCAGGATCGTTTTCCCAACACTCTTTACAAGCAAAAAATATTATTTTCTTAATGCGTGAAAGATTGGCATCTTGTTCTAATTCGCGCACAACTTCATCTAAAATAGATAAAGCTTTCATAGTTTTCCTCCCCCAAAAATACCCTGTCAGTCGATTTTAGATTTTAGATTTTAGATTTTAGATTTTAGATTTACTTGCAGCATTGAATCTGGGAACCCGAACTTGAGTGTAAAATTTTAGTATCTCTACGACTTGAGTCGGGGGCTTGTACCCGTTTCTTGCGGGTCAGCAAGAAATAATAAAATTATACCACATTTGATAAATGCAAGACTTTGATGCGATCGTCATTGGCAGCGGTATTGGTGGCTTAGTCGCCGGAGGGATGCTAGCTCGCTACGGCAAGCGGGTACTCGTCTGTGAGAGCCACACCATAGCGGGCGGGGCGGCTCACAGCTTTTCGCGCCGGGGATTTCACTTTGATTCTGGGCCTTCTTTTTATTGCGGTTTGACCGATCGACAATCGCTAAATCCTTTGCGGCAAGTCTTGAATGTTTTGGAGGAATCGATCGCAGCCATTGCCTACGATCCGTTGGGGCATTACCATTTTCCTGAAGGAAGTTTGCCAGTTTATGCTAATGCGAGAAATTACTTAGATGCTGTAGCTAAATTCGCACCGCAAGGCGCTAGAGAATTACAGCAATTTCAACAGCATTTGTTAGTTTTGTATGAAGCTTTGCGGGGAATTCCGGTTTTAGCACTGAGATCGGACTGGCAGTTGATACCTGTGCTGTTGTCTCGGTACTCGCCTGCTTTGTTGCAGTTGTTACCGTCAGTAGGGGCGATCGCCAGTTCGGCAGGTTCCTTGATGGATCGCGACGTACAAGACCCTTGGGTGCGACGTTTGATAGATTTGGAGTGCTTCTTGCTGTCGGGTTTGAAAGCCCACGGAACTGTGGCGCCGGAAATAGCTTTTATGATTGGCGAGCGATCGCGATCGGCGATCGAATATCCTGTAGGAGGCAGCGGTGCGATCGTCGATGCCTTAGTCCGAGGCTTGCAGCGCTGGGGCGGAAAATTGCGATTGGGAACTCCCGTGGAGCAAATATTAGTTGAATCCGGCAAAACCACGGGCGTTCGTTTGAAAAGTGGCGAAATTATCCGCGCCGCAATTGTGATTTCAAATGCCACAGTTTGGGATACTTACACAAAATTATTGCGGCCTGAAGATTTGCCGCCAAGCTACCGAAAAACCGCTTTATCCACGCCAGCAGTAGACAGTTTCATGCACCTGCATTTAGGAATTAAAGCCGAAGGACTAGAAGGCTTGACCGGCCACCACGTTGTCCTTCACGACAGCAAACTTGACATTACAGTACCCGGAAACACCTGCATGATTTCGATTCCTACAGTGTGGGATACCACTCTTGCACCGCCCGGACATCACGCGATTCACGCCTATACATTGGAACCTTATGCAGGTTGGGAATACGGCGACGGTTATCAGCAAAAAAAACAAGAGCGATCGCAATCTCTGTTCAAAGCTTTAGAAAAAATTATACCAGATTTGCGATCGCGAATAGTCTTGGAGTCGATCGGCACACCGCTAACCCACGCCCGATATTTGCACCGCTATCAAGGAACCTACGGGCCTGCAATTGCCGCCGGCAAAGGCACCTGGCCCGGGCCGCAAACTTCAGTCAAAGGCTTGTATCGAGTGGGAGATAGCACCATGCCCGGAATCGGTGTTCCCGCTGTCGCAGCCTCCGGTATTTTGTGCGCGAATACTCTAGTCAATTCCGATGTCACAGCACAATTCTTGTAAACTAGCCACAACAGGTTTGTAGTCAGGACTTTAGTCCTCCGATCGTTTAGACTCTTGACTAAAGTCCGAACGATCGAACACTTTATCCACCAGCCGCAAAAGCGCCCATAACCGCGATCGACAAAGCCAAACCGGGCAACAGCAGCAATCCCAACATCAAAGCATCGTGCGAACTCATAACTTTCTCCTGATACCAACGTTGGATAGCTTATCATATAGACCCAGATTTCGCCACCGTCTTAACAATTAAAACCGACAAATTGATTGAGGAGTGACCGGGCAAATTTTATTCACAATCCGATTTCCCCGCAAGTCGATCGTAGTTAACTTTTGCAAAGATTGGAGGGAACTGATATCAGAAATTTGATTGTTGTATAGATCCAGCAAAAATAAGTTATTCAAAGCTTGCAATGCGCTGCAATCTGAAATCGAATTATTAAACAAATAAAGCTGACTCAAATTAGTTAAAAATTTCAGCGGATTCAGGTCTGATATTTGATTGTTACCGAGGTTGAGTTCAACTAAATTAGTTAGCGATGCCAAAGCACTAATATCGGATATTTTATTTTCAAATAAAACCAGTTTCTTTAAATTGCTTAAGGATTTTAGCGGAGTTAAGTCAGAAATTTGATTCTCGAACAAAAACAGCGTACTCAGATTTTTTAACGACGCTAGGGGGCTAATATCTGATATTTGATTTTTGTAAAGAAAGAGTGTATTAAGTTCAGTTAAATTTGCCAGAGGAGCGAGGTCAGATATTTGATTTTTGTAGATAATTGCTGTGTTTAACTGAGTTAAATTTTTTAAGGAACTGATGTTAGTAATTTGATTGTCAAATAAAATAAGAACCGTAAGATTGGTGAGAGATGCAAGCGGACTGATATCAGATATTTGATTGGTATCTATAAATAGTGCAGTTAAATTTGTCAAAGATGCAAGCGGACTAATATTTGATATTTGATTGACATCTAAATACAGGATTTTCAGCTTAGTTAAAGATGCCAAAGGAGTGAGATCGGATAGTTGATTGCTGCTGAGGTTTAGAACAGTAAGCTGATTGAAAGATGCCAGGGGACTGAGATCCGTAAGTTGAGCCAATTTCAGGTTTAGTTCGGTTGTACTAGAAAGCAGTTCGTTAGCTCGATCGCACTCAGTGGTATCTGATATTTGCAACAGTGTGTCTACAGTATGTTTGGCGCCCGGAGAGAGATTGTCTTTGTGCGAACACCAATCGGGAAAGTTATTATAAGTTGTTGTCATGAGTTTTAGCTGTTAGATTTCAGTCTTTGAGGTACGTAGTTGCGCTTGGGCACTTTTTTTTATAATCAAAGAGCGATCGCCCCAGCGCACCAACCTACCTCCACGTGTAAATCTTAAATTTCAGATAATATCTAGCAATTATCTCTAATTTGTGAATTTGGTTTTTGTGGTTTTTGAGAAATGTTAGCAAAAATTGTGTAAAGTAATCTTAACATCGTTTATTGCATTCATTTACAGGAGCCAACAGCCGACTATGACGCCAGAACTAATTTTCGATATAGGTAATGTGTTCGTTTTGCCTTTCTGGGCAATTATGATTTTATTTCCCAACTGGGGAATTACCAGAAAAGTCATGAATTCCTTTATTCCGTTTGCCTTGCTCGCTGTCTTATACATATATTTGTTTGGTAGCAGTCTGACTCCCGAAAATGCGGCGGCTTTGTCGAATCCCAAGTTAGCAGATATTGCTAAGTTTTTGGGAGAAGAAACGGCGGCGGCTACAGGATGGATACATTTTTTAGTGATGGATTTGTTTGTGGGGCGCTGGATTTATTGGGAAGGACAGCGCACGGGAGTTTGGACTGTGCATTCTTTGGCTTTGTGTTTGTTTGCTGGGCCGATGGGATTGCTTTCTCATATTGTAACTGCTTGGATTACTGAAAAGTTTTTCCCGAGTTCTGATGTGGTGGAGACTGCTAGTCCTTCGGTTTAGGGAGAGGGTTTTCGATATTTTGGATGTTAATTATCCATTTCTCGATGCAGGTGTTAGTAGTGACGATTTCATTCAATATTTAGGGATGCGGACTGAAGTCCTCGCTACTAGCCAGGGATGCGGACTGAAGTCCTCACTACTAACCAGGGATGCGGACTGAAGTCCTCGCTACTAGCCAGGGATGCGGACTGAAGTCCTCGCTACTAGCCAGGGATGCGGACTGAAGTCCT
>NZ_JAUBOJ010000020.1:8111-14718 GCF_036700185.1 Microcoleus sp. BM001215392
GCGGACTGAAGTCCTCGCTACTAGCCAGGGATGCGGACTGAAGTCCTCACTACTAGCCTGACCGATCGCACGTTACTGCTTCTGATAGCATTTTAACAGGTGGCTAGGGGCAGGACTAAACGGGCGACAATTAAGTTATTTTGTAAGATTTCTAAGGAAAATTCTCCTCCCATTAACTGTACGGCGCGCTGACAAATTAAGAGATTTTGGACGATCGACCTATTTGACGCCACAGCCAATATATCAGTCTCCGAACCGCCGTTGAACGCAGCAATTAACTGTCGATCGCACTCGCCGTTATCGATCACAGATAATTCTAGGCGATCGTCCCCCAAAAGTTGAGAGCGAATCTCAATCTTGTCGCTAACAAGAGAGCGCCTACAAGCCATCGCCAGCAATTCGCACAGAATCAAATCCAGCTTGATGCTGTCACCGCGAACGCTCAAAGTCTGGCCCGCTCTCAGCGACACAGCAGTCTCTCTGTTGACTTCCAGCAAGATTCCCGACTGTTTGACCAGGGGGGACGTGCGATCGAGCGATCGCCTCAGCCAAGCGCTCACAGGCACCGCATCTCGTCCTACTTGCAAGCGCCACTGTTCGTGTTTGAGCACCAAATGAATTGACCCCAAAGCATTACCAATTTGCCGCAAAACCTGTTGGTAGCGCAAAGTTTTCAGAGCATCCTTTTGTTCCTTCGCCACCAGCAAAATCGACTGGCTCAACTCTCCCAACTCCTTCACCCCGGCTCCCACAGTCCGGTAAAAGTCCTCGAAACGGCGC
Source organism: Microcoleus sp. BM001215392 (assembly GCF_036700185.1). Taxonomy (NCBI): domain Bacteria; kingdom Bacillati; phylum Cyanobacteriota; class Cyanophyceae; order Oscillatoriales; family Microcoleaceae; genus Microcoleus; species Microcoleus sp. BM001215392. The sequence goes on from NZ_JAUBOJ010000020.1 coordinate 8,892, forward strand.
TGCTTGTACCAGTTGAGCATCTCCAGCTCCAATCGCTGCGACTCGGCGGCCGATTGCACAGCCAAATACCTGCGCCACCAAGCCAACTGAGACGCCATCGAACTCAATAAATTCACCGACAACTCCGACCACTGACGGCCCGCAGCGTCTGCAACCACCACAATACCGGACGGAGCGTGTTCTGGGGCACTTTGCAGCGGCACTGCCAGAATCTCGCCAATTCCCGGGCTGCGCAGCCACCGCTTCGTCGCCAGCGACAGTTGGCTCGTGCTCTGTTGCAGCACGCCCGATTGCGCCAGGGTTTGTTGGATCAAACCATCTGTTTCGACGACAATCACCGCCTCGGGATTGAGGGCGAATACGGGATTGGCAGCTACAGCCGCCGAGATTGAAGCTTCCTGCTGGCCTGGATTCCAAGTAATTACGGCTACTAAAGGACAGCCGATAGTCTGGGAAAGATTTTGAGCAAAGTTACGATCGAGCTTTTGCAGTGGCCACTCTGGGAACATCTGGGCTGAAGTACCAGATTTCTGTTGTCCAGAATCCTGCCAGCTTGATTGTTGCAACAGCGCCAAACCCGATTTGATCGATCGCTCAAATTGATGATATTTCTCAATTTCCGAACTCTGCTGCCAAGAATGCAAGATCAATCCTAGCTGTTGGCTGACTACCCGAACTAATTCTCGCTCCGAGCGCCTCCAAGTGCGAGTCGCGCTGTGTCCGACAACCAGCAAACCCTCGATCGATTTGGGATTTGGGATTTGGGATTTGCGATTGAGGCTTTCTGGCTCCGACTGTTTGGTGCGAGTGTTCGACGCCAAAAGCGATCGCACCCCCACTTCCGCGAGCACTTCCCGCCACGCCCCCAACCGCCCGTCTTCATCCCAATTTTCAATCGCCAGAGGTTCCTCGCGATCGTGCAACAGCGCCACGTCAGAGGCATCGAGGGCCTTAAGCGGCGAGGGCACTTGTCTGCGGTTGCGGGGCAGATTTTGGCACACAATTTCAAAGCGATTTTGTTCTTCCCGGTACAGCAACAACAAAAAGTATTCGCATTTGAGCCGAGAGCACAACTGCTCGGCCGTATTTTTCAAAGTCGCCTCCCAGTCAGCATCGGTGTAGATAGCGCGAGCGATGCCGGCAGTTAAATCTCGATCGATCCGTGTTTCCTCAATCCTCTCCTCCATCTCCGACAAAGGAGCAGTCAGAGCCACTAACTGCGCCGCTCCCCGCAGGTAATGTTTTTCGTTATCTTGCCAAATCCTCGGCTCGCCAGCTTCCACTGCCAAAAATCCCAACAATTCCCCTTCTAAAACAATCGGCGCCGCCAACAAAGAGCGAGCGCGGATTTGCTGCATCAACCGCCCCGTCAGCTCAGTTTTTAGAGAACTGTGAGATTCACCGATCCAAACCATTTCTTCCCTAGCCAAAGCCTGATAAAATTCTCCCAAGTCTTGCACGGTGATGCCCGAAGCCGGTCGGATCGAGCCTAAACCCGGAGCAACTTGGCGGTTGCTGACTCGGCGCCAAAAATAGCGGCGCTCTCGCTCGAACCAGTAAACATTGGTGCGCGTCGGCTCGATAAATTCATGGGCTTGTTCGACTACCGCTTGCAAATATTGGTCGAGCGATCGCAGTTCCCGCAACTGCGAAATCAGCGATAATAAAGACTCGTCCGGGCGTTTGATTAGTTGTCGCTGCCAATCTTTTTCTATTTGATAAAGAGCCGTTGCTAGCGCTCCAAATACCATCGACAATTGCGTTTTTTCCCCCGAACTTGGCGATGCTCCCCACACATCAGTCCCCAGCAAAATCACCCCGTAGCAGCGGTCTTTGTAGCGCAGCGGAAACAGAGTCGTGCCTTGAATGTTGTAAGTTTGAGCTGCTTTGCGCCATTCTCCGGCTCGATTGGACGATCGCAAATCCGGGACTCCCACCGGCCGCAGTTGAATCACCACTTGTTCCAGCAAATCCCCCGGAGTCAGTCCAAACCGCTGTTTGAGAAAAGACAAGTCCCCGTTAGGAGTCATGCCGCCTTTTCCAAACAATCTGTGGGCTTGTCGATCGTACAACCCGATCCAAATCAACCGCCAGTCAAAATCCGCTTGCAAGTAACCGAGCGTGGTTTCCAGCAGCACTTCCACATTCTCCTCTTCTCGGAGAGTCTGGAGAAGGCGCTCCATGCCAGCGATTTGTTCGTCTAAATCCTTCGGTCTTTGATCCTGCCCCATTTCCCAGATTCCCCGCACCTTTGTCCGATTTCCAATTCCCCAATTAAAAAGTTTTTAAATTAAAATGGTTCGACTTATAATATAATCGTCTAAATTATGCTTCAATCTAAAACATTGAATAAAGTCGATCGAAGTTAAACTAAAAATCTCACCTTCCCAGTCTCCTCCTGAATATTTTTAGAGAACCAGCCCAAAACCGATACTTGCTTTCCGACACAAGTCGCGGAGCTCCCAAAATTTTAGACCCAACGATCGGCTTTTGGGCTCGTGGCAAAGCTCAATCTCCCAGTTCATCTCTAAAGTAAATCTAAAATCCTTCGAGGCTCCGCCAGCAAAGGACTTGGCCGCGAGTTCCCGCCCAAGTCCCAAATCGAAAAATTAAAAATCGACTCACCCGCTCATTTGTCAACTGCCCTAGGACAAGTCATTGGATATTTATCAATCAGGTGTGCGCCCGCTGCTGTTTTCCGTATTGAAAACCGATGCCGAGTGGCTCCACAACCGCACTCTCCAACTTCTCGAAGTCGCAGCCATAACCCAGTCAAATCCCGCCACCAGCCAAATGCTCAGGCGGCTGCACAAATCTTTGGGAGTCCAAGATTCTCGCCTCGAACAATCCAAGTGGGGGCTGAGCTTTAAAAATCCTGTCGGCTTAGCTGCTGGATTTGATAAAAACGGCGTAGCGGCAGACATTTGGGCAAATTTTGGCTTTGGCTTTGCTGAACTCGGTACCGTCACTTCGCAAGCACAGCCGGGAAATCCCCAACCTCGCTTGTTTCGTTTGTCAGCAGACAGTGCAGCACTCAACCGCATGGGATTTAACAACCAAGGAGCCGCCGCCATGGCCGCTCGGTTTGAGGCCGCACACAAACACTCACAAGATGTCTCGCGCTCCATGCCTCAGTCCCCTTTCCCCTTGGGTCTCAATCTCGGTAAATCTAAGGTAACACCATTAGAGCAGGCAGCCGCCGACTACTTGGAGAGTTTTAAGCTGCTCAAAGATTGGGGCGACTATTTTGTCGTCAACGTTTCCTCTCCAAATACGCCCGGATTGCGATCGCTCCAAGATGCTGCTGGACTCAGCACAATTTTGGAAACTTTGCAACAAGAAAATCGCTCAATCAAGCCAATTTTAGTCAAAATTGCCCCGGATTTGGAATCAGAGGATCTCGCCTCCATCCTCGACTTAGCAAAAACCTACCAATTAGCAGGAATTATCGCCACCAACACCACCATCCGCCGCGACAAACTGAAAACCCAAATCTTGCGAGAAACTGGCAAACCCATCAGCGAAGAAGCGGGCGGAATTAGCGGGGCTCCAGTGCGAGAGCGATCGACAGAAGTAATCCGATTTATCTGGCAATATACCAAAGGCGAATTACCAATCATTGGAGTAGGCGGCATTTTTACCGCCGAAGATGCTTGGGAAAAAATTGCCGCCGGTGCGAGTTTAATTCAAGTTTACACAGGTTGGGTTTACGAAGGGCCATGGATGGTGCGCCGAATTTTGGCAGGCTTGCTGCAAAAGTTAGAAGAAAAAGGATTTAATTCGATTTCAGAAGCCGTTGGTTCAGAAAATATTAATTAGTCGCACATTCCGACAAATCCATAGGGGCTAAAACCTAGGTTTCTGTAGAATAATCAATATACCTCTGCAAAAAACCAAGTCTTGAACAGGCATGATGCCTGTTCGACAATAACTATTAGAGATGTTGAATTACCAGGGAGCGAGTAATGATTTCCCACAAAAATAGCGGATTATCCGATCGCTAAATCGACCGTCACAGCGCTTGCTTCATAAATTACTTTGGTTTAGAAAGCCCCGCCAGCGACCAACTCAAGCTTACCACCATCAAACGTCCTAGAGCCTTCAAACGTTCTTGCGCCGTATTTTCCAGCAATTGAGGTAAAGTTTCAGACTTAACATTTACCGAGAATTCCTCAGCGGTTGCTGCTTTTTGGGATGCGACTGGTTGCGAAGATGTCTCAAGGCTGACTTGTCGCTGCTGATTTTCTGGTTCGGTCATTTTTGAGTCACCTCCTTGAGTGATTGCATACATAACCCTTACTACAAATCCAAATCATGTGTGTCCGGTATTTGGGAAGTCAATTTCTCTGTCCCCAACAATGGCATTTACCAACTCACCTCAAACAAGTTTTGAGTTGATTTACAAGCTATCTTCAACAGCACTTATACACTTTTCACGCTCGACTAGGTTATTTTACGTAATTCCTATAAAATCAAAATTTATCTCGTCAGCAGTAAAATAACCGCGATCGCCTTTGTATTGAAAACCTCAATGACTCTGGAGTTGTAAAGGACTCAGAGTCTTCACTACAAGCATATTTAATTGTGAGGGTGACTGCCGGCACGATATGACGCATTGTCAACTTATACAAGCGAAGTGATGCAGATATCTCAATAGTTATGTTTACTTGAGAGTAATATGTCTGAGATTGTGATATTGTTACAACATAACAATTAAACTCGCTCCGATCGCTCTCAAACAGAAAGCAAAAGTCTGGAAAATCTTAATCAACTAAAGGTGTAGAGCCGATGGCAATTTATGTCGATACTGCAATTTTAGCCGAAGCCACACTGGCGAGCAAGTTCGGGTGGATAGCGGGAATTACTACTAATCCGACACTTTTGGCCAAAAGCGAACTATCTCCAGCGGAGACGCTTAAACAACTGGCACAAGTGATTCCTGGGGAAGTGTACTATCAGCTAACAGCATCAGATTTTGATGGCATGGTAGCAGAAGGAAAAGCCGCTTTTGAGGCGATCGGGCAACAAACAGTTTTGAAAGTTCCAGCAACGGCGGCGGGCTTCCAAGCAGTAGCCCATTTGTCGCCGGAAATTCCTTGTGCAGTGACGGCTATTTACAGTGCAGCCCAGGCCGTTGTTGCCGCAGAAGCCGGTGCCAAATATGCGATCGCCTATGTGAATCGCGCCACCAGACTCCTCGGAGACGGTTTTGCCTTAGTGCGGGATATGGCAAATGTCTTGAAGCAAAGCAATACTGAAATTTTGGCAGCTAGCATTAAATCCCCAGAAGAAGCGGTAAAGACTTTATTAGCCGGCGCCCATCATTTGACATTGCCTTTAGACGTATTGCAAGCAATGGCACTTCACGAATTGTCGCAGCAAACTGTGGATGAATTTGCCAAAAACGGGCGGGGAATTAGTTATTAGATTTTGCAACACAGAAAACTTGATTAATTCTGGAGTCATTATCATTTGCTCGCTGAATGTATATCTGTTTTGCTATTTTGTCTACTGTTGGTAACATTTGTTGATAAATATGACTTTTATGAACTCAAGGTTATGACTTTTATGAATTGACTTTGAGATCTCTTTACTGAATGATATCAATCAATACTTTTACTTTTAAATATCAGGGTTTATGACTATTACTCGCGTCTCAGTTGACTCAGCGGGCAATCAGGCGATCGGCAGCTCCTTGAGCCCCTCCATCTCAGCCGACGGGCGGTTTATGGCGTTTGAATCTGATGCCTCCAACCTCGTGCCGGGAGACAATAACAATAGTCAAGACATCTTCGTGCGGAACTTGTTAACGAACACCATCACCCGC
>NZ_JAUBOJ010000020.1:14818-39054 GCF_036700185.1 Microcoleus sp. BM001215392
TAGCTTCGACATCTTTGTGCGGGACTTGTCAACCAATACCACTACCCGCCTCTCTGTTGACTCAACAGGCAATCAGGGGATTGGCAACTCCTTCTCTCCCTCCATCTCCGCCGACGGACAGAAAGTGGCGTTTGAATCTTTTGCCGCCAACCTCGTGCCGGGAGACACTAACAAGGCCAAAGACGTATTCGTTGTTGACTTAACCAACACTCCAGGTGTCATCAATAACTCTCCCAACCCCATCAACGGCACTCCCGGCAACGACAACCTGACTGGCACTCCCGGCAACGATATCATCAATGGTTTGCGGGGTAACGATATCCTCAATGGCGGTGGCGGCAGCGACAACCTCTCCGGCGGCAAAGGTTTTGACACCCTCAACGGCGGTTTAGGCAATGATAATCTGGTCGGTGGCGCGGGAAATGATGTATTTGTTTTAGGTGCGGGCTTGGGAGTTGATACCATCTCTGATTTCGCCAACGGTCAAGATACCTTTCAACTAATCAATGGTTTGACCTTCGGACAGCTATCAATTTCTCCTGGAACTAACGGCACATTAATTAGAGTGGCCAGCACCAATGAAGTTTTAGCTGCTTTGACAGGCGTTGCTCCCAATCTCATCGGCATTGAAGATTTTGTCTCAGTCTAGAGATGGTAAACTGGTCATTTATTAAATCACTTTTACTCACAGGAACATAATCATGAAACTTCGCCAACAATTCCTCGCATTAATCGGCACATTTATGGCAGTTTTGCTACCAACTTTTGCCGCTAATTCTCAAGAAAGCAACAGCGAATTTAGCAAACTTCAATCCTTATTAGAAGCCAAAAAATGGTACGAAGCAGATCAAGAAACAGTCTCTCTGATCCGCAACAACTCGGCTAATCTATCTTGTCCGAACCTTCGCACGATCGATCGCCTGTGGGTGCAATCCAGCAACGGGAAATATGGATTGACTCCGCAATTAGAGCTTTGGCGGCAAGTGGGCGGTTCTAGTTGTCGCACTTGTGAAGGTCAAATTCAAGAATTTAGCCAAAAAGTAGGCTGGAACATGAGTTCGCAAGTCAGTCCGATACCAGGGGAGTTTCCAGCCCAGTATCCAACAGTTGCTTCATTGAGTTGGCAAAGTTATGTTGATAGCGATAAAAGCGTCACTAGGTACAGTCTTTTTGCTGGCGGGCAAACATGGCAAGCGTGGAGAGTTACAGAATTTAACCTGTTTTCTACTTTCGCCAATTGTGGCAAGTAGCATCATGTCCGGTTAAACACTTGTCATTAATCGATGGGCTGATGACTAATAATTATCAAAATTCAGGGGTTTAAAATCCGCGCTTTCAGGGCGTCAGGTTTTTAGGGTGGGGTGTAAATCCCCATCCTAAAAACCTCACTGTCAACTGTAAGGTGCGTCGCTACTATATGGTAGATTCAGGTTTGTGATGGTTGGTGGCGACGCACCCTACAACTGTCAACTGTCAACTGTCAACTGTCAACTGACTATGGCATTCGCCAAATCTTAATAGTACGATCGGGACTGCCGCTCACCAAAGTCTTGCTATCTCTGCCAACAGCCACAGAATTCACAAACTGACTGTGACCAGAAAGAGTGTTTCTTTCTTTCCCCGTCTTCAAATCCCACACTATAATATCTCCGCCCCCGCTGATCAAAATGCGGCTGTCGGGGCTAAAAGCGATCGTCCTCACCCAACTCGAATGACCTTTAAAAGTGCGAGTTCGCTTCCCGTCTTGCACGTTCGACAAACGGATCGTATTGTCGCTGCTAGCACTAGCCACAACTTGCCCGTTCGGGCTAAAAGCCACAGCATTAACCGCGCCCCCGTGACCTGTGATAATTCTTCTGACTTCTGCGGTGTCGAGATTCCACAAACGCACACTCTTGTCCTCGCTCCCGCTAGCGAGAGTTTGACCGTCGCGGCTCAAGGCGATCGAGTTTACTCCTCCAGTGTGCCCGCTCAAAGTCAGCAACCTGCTACCGGTTCTGACATTCCACACGCGAACAGTTTTGTCATCGCTGCCGCTAGCCAGGGTTTGACCGTCGCTGCTAAAAGCGATCGCATTGACGGGCGCTTTGTGAGCAGCAATTGTCCGCACCCGCCGCCCGGTCTTCAAATCCCACAAAATCACATTATTGTCGCCGCCGCCGCTAGCCAAAATCGAGCTGTCCGGGCTTACCGCCAGCGTGTTGACCGATTTTTTAGAATGCACCGGATTGAGAGTCCGCACCAGCAGTCCCGTCCTGAGATTCCAAATTCTGATCGTCCCAAAGCTTGCACTCACCAAGGTTTGACCGTCTGACGACAGGGCGATCGCATTTACGCTACCGACATTATCTAAACTTCTTTCCAAAAACTGACTGCTAGGCAAACTAGAAAGCAGCCACACCGGGTTTGCTGGAAACACTCCGTAACGCATCGAACCATAAATTTGAGAGGCACCAATACCCAGCATCACAGCAGCAGTACCAGCCAGCAACTTCTTTTTCCAATCAAAAACCTGTTTCCCGGCCTTGTTCAAGCTAGGAGAATCCAGAGGTCTGAGGCGGTTCATCGAGTTCTGCTTCGTCGCCCCAGCCCCCCCGGAAGTTCCGCGAAGTTTAGTTTGCCCCGTCGTGGGTGGCAAATGAGTCGGCAGTTGAGTTTCCCCGCCGTCTAGATTAATTTCCTCCAAGCACTGCAAAACCATCTGCGGACTTTGAGGTCGATTTCCCGGAAAAGGCGCCATCAGGTAATCGATCACATTAGCCAAGGGGTCGGAAACCTGAGGTGCTCCTTTGCGCCACATTAATCTACCCGTGCGCGGGTTCTCGGGAAACGCCGTCGGCGGTTTCCCTGTTAGCAAATAAACAAAAGTTCGCCCCAGAGCAAAAAAATCAGACTGCGGAACAGCCTTTCCATTAGTTTGTTCGGGTGGCGTATAGCCAGGGGAAACAATGCCAGTGACATTTTGCCCCTGACCTACCTTAGCGAAATAAGTTGCCGACACTTCCCGAGCCGTTCCGAAGTCAATCAGCACTAACTGCCCGTTCGGCTTGCACATAATATTGTGCGGCTTGATATCCCGATGAAAATAGTTGAGTCTGTGAACTTGGTCTAAAATTTCCGACAGTTGTTTGAGCCAGTTCAGAGCTTGTTCTTGACTGATCGGGCGGCCCCGATGTTTCAGCCAATCTTGCAAATTTGCCCCAGCAATTTTCTCCATCACCAAACAGTGAAAAGACTCTGTGCTGTGGGCTGGCGTAAATGTAAAATAACCGTCGCGATCGACTTTGGGAATACCTGGATGTCTGAGCCTGACCAATACGTCGGCTTCTTGCTTAAACAGTTCTACAGCTTTGGGATGTTCTTTGAGGAGGACTTTGAGCACTCTTCGGGCGCCGTTGTCGTCCACTTCAAATGTTCTGCCAAAGCCGCCGCCGCCCAGAGGCGCGACTAGCCGATATCGACCTTGCAACAAAAGTTCAGACCCGCAGTGGATACACGCGGATTTACCAGAGTTGGCTGGATCGGAGGGATTCGGGCATTTGGGATTGAGGCAATAACTCACGAAGCCACATAACCCTGATTGAGGTTGCTCTATCAAGTTTTACTTTGGCACTCTCAGCACTCTTGGTAACTGAGATTCTTGCTTGGGCGAAGTCACTTACTTGCGGCTGGATTACTCCAGGTCAAGTAAAGGTGTCTTTTCCTCAAGCGTAAATTCCGGTATGCCCTACCGTACTCGATCGATCGTCTCGATCTACTGAGGTTTTTGTGAAAAACCGAGTTTTCCCAGACGGCAACACCTATCGGTGCGACTGCGTACTCAACAATCTTGTTAAGTTTTTACGCTTTCTAGTTATACCTTATTTTCAACCTACCACGATCGTATCACACCCAGTACAAGACTGATGAGCACTCTTGATTTAAATCCTTCGCGTCGCTAATGTCAAGCGGACTAAACTCTAGCTGGTTTTCTGCATCCGGTGTTTTTATGTAACCTGTGGAGCTGCGAGCGATCGGGGCCTGGGCAAATAATTCACCAAAAAATCAAAATTAATCCTTCGCACGCAGCCACAGGGAGATTGTACGATCGCCCCGACAATTACCGAAGGAAGAAGCAACAGAGCAGGAGAGAGGGGAAGAGTGCGAGGGGGAGAGTGCGTCAGGGAACAATCTGCCGAAAGCCTTTTCCTTATGACTGATGACTCTTGCTTCTGACTGTCAACTGTCAACTGTCAACTGTCAACTGTCAACTGTCAACTCTTGCTTCTCTAGCCTTTTAAACCAGTCCCTCGATGACTGGATGGAAGAAAAACGCCAGCGCCAAAACCGCATAAGCAGCCAACAGCAAAGTACCTTCCAGCCAGTTAGACTTGCCATCAGAACTGATAGAATTCGCGATCAGCACCGACACCGCAACTGCTACAAGTTCAAACGGGTTGAAGTTTAAGTCCATCGGTTTGCCCAGAAAATAACCGGCCAAAACCAACACCGGGGCAACAAACAAAGCAATTTGCAAACTCGAACCTACGGCCACAGAAACCGACAAATCCATTTTATTTTTCATCGCCACCGTCACCGCAGTCGTGTGTTCGGCCGCATTGCCAATAATCGGCACTAAAATCACGCCGGTAAACAGGGAAGTCAGCCCCAAACGCGCCGTCGCTTCTTCTAGAGTACCAACCAGCAGTTCTGACTCGATCGCTACCATCACCGTACAAGCCAAAAGTACCCCAATCCACAACGGCAGATTTACCTTATGGTCAGGACTATCTGATGCTAAGTTATTTTCGGCTAATTCTTCGAGCATTTCATTTTCTGCCACTCCTACGTCATACAGATAACTGTGGGTTTTCATCGAAAACAGCAGTGTTAGCACGTAGACGATAATCAGAACTACAGCAACAGCGCTAGAGAGGTTCTGCATAGTTTCTGGAGCAATACCTGTAGAGGTGACATCAACTGCTGTCGGCACCAAAATAGCAATCACGGCTAAGTTCATCGCTGAAGCGTTCAACCGGGCGACTGTTGACTGAAATTCTTGTTCTTTGTAGCGCAAGCCACCCAGCAACATCGCAAATCCCATCACCAGCAGCAGGTTGCTCATAATCGAACCGGTGATGCTAGCTTTGACAACATCTATCAATCCGGCATTGAGGGCGACGATGCCGATAATCAATTCCGTGGCATTTCCGAAGGTAGCGTTCAGCAAACCCCCCAAGTTGGCACCGAGGACAACGGCGATTTCTTCGGTGGCCGTGCCCATCCACGCTGCTAAAGGGATGATGGCTAGGGCTGATGTAATGAATATGGTGGAGGATTCCCAGCCGAGAAAGTGTCCGGCGATAGAAACTGGGATAAATAACAGCAGGCTGGAAATTATGTTAGTTGTGTTTAGCATTTAGATTCTGAAAAGCTCCCAACCGTCAATCATAGCCTGCCACCAAGTGTAGCAAAGGGGAGGGAGGAAGAAATTGGTGTTGGTTTAAGGCTATTGGCGATCGCACTTACTCACGTTTTTTGGTCAGAAGTTGGCAAAGATACTTAATAAAATTCAAAAGGTCGATCGATAATTTGAAATTTACCAGAAAGAATTGGTTGAAAGCCCGCCCGCCTTTTCGGGAGAAATTAAGATCGGACTATTCATTACTCCAATCCTCAAACTTAAGGGTAGAGGTCGCTCTCTGGGGGTCAACTGTCAACTGTCAACTGTCAACTGTCAACTGTTGAATCAGCCCATAACTAAGCTGCTATACAGATAAATTGCCTGTTCTGAAGATGAGAGACTGCGCGAGTATCAAGATATCTAACAGTTCGTGGCGGGAGCTAAAATGCGATGCCAGAATTATAGTGTTAACGAACAACCAACAGCTATATCGTTCCAGGAGTTTTGTCAACATGAATTCACCTGACATGACACGAGATATTGCTTCAGAAGATTTGTCGATCGCCAATCCGGCCGCTTATCCCGAAGTTACGCAGCAGCTATCGGAAAACGTAATTTTCACCACAGTCGATGACCTTTACAACTGGGCGAAAATGTCTAGCCTGTATCCGCTGATGTTTGGCACTGCTTGCTGCTTCATTGAGTTTAGCGCCATGCTCGCTTCCCGCTTCGATTTGGATCGATTAGGTGTATTTCCCCGGATGTCTCCCCGACAGGCAGATTTGATGATTACTGCCGGCACAATTACGATGAAGTACGCTCCGGTTTTGGTGCGCCTTTACGAACAAATGCCCGAACCCAAATACGTGATTGCTATGGGTGCTTGCACGATTACGGGCGGAATGTTTAGTGCAGATTCTCCTACAGCAGTGCGCGGTGTGGACAAGCTAATTCCGGTGGATGTTTATTTACCCGGATGTCCGCCGCGGCCCGAAGCAATCATGGATGCGATCGTCAAACTGCGCAAGAAAATTGCCAACGACAGCTTGCAAGAACAGCAAAAGACGGAACCAACCCACCGCTATTACACCCGCCCTCACCGGATGAACATTGTGCAGCTAATTCATGACGGAAAATACCTGGAAACCCATCAGGTGCCGCCTGAACTTGTCGCATCGGGATTGCCTGTTGTACGGGAGTTGGAATCGATTCGGGCGATCGAAGCTCGATCGTGATTGAAACCAACTAGCACAGAAGACTGCACCATTCCGCTTTTTTTGTCCTCCCTCAACTGAAATGAACACAATTTCACCAAGAGCCAGGTTGTTGGGGAGGATAGAAACATGGTGTCATTTAACCATGCTCGTTTAGGTATGGTAGATGAAGTGGCGATGAAATTCATAATTTGCTACTCCGTTCCTGTACGAATCATCTTGAAACCATACACATAAATATCAGGAAACCCATAACGGATTTCTTTCGGCCGCCATTTAGCCAGACCAATTTCAGTTAAAAAACTGGCAAATTCATCAAAGTCAGGATATATTTCCCGTACACTTTTCTGCCATGCGTTCTCAAGGTCTTGTCTGGTAGGTAAAGCTGGAACACCTTCTAGAGCTTCAAAAAATTGGCATAAGTCAGGATATTCTTGTTTAATGGCATCACAACGTTCCTCTGATGCTTTTTCTAAACCAATCTCCAGAGATGTTGGCCGCAGTAAACGATCGGTTGGAGCCTTCACAGATATTTGTCCTTTGTAAGTTAGCTCCTGCTCTTTTGCTCCATCAAGCAAGGCACTTAAGCTGCGGGGAAAAGCCGTGTTATTTGAGTCTGATAAACGTTCGTAAACCCATCTATAAACATATTTAGCTTTATCTCCGGTTCTTCGACGAATTCCCCACAATAAGTCTAGGGCGCGGTTTAAGGTTTCTTCATTAGCACTATCAATGTTTTCAACAGGCGAAGAACGATCGACTAAATTTTTAAATTCTGCAGATTGCATGGCTTGCCGAAGAGCTAATCGCAAGAAATCTACCCTTGTCCACTTCAAAAAAAGATCGCGTCCATTAAAGTGACTTTTATTGTCAAAATTTAAACGATTCCAAATGTCTTCTCGGATAAATATTTTAAAGCGAATTGATGTTAATCGACGCGCATCGCAAGCTTGAATAAGTTGAAACAAACCACTTAAAGCTTGCTGTCTCACTCCATCTTTTTCGGGGAAGTCTTCATCTAAATCATCATATAAAAGCCAAAGTGTTTGATTTTTATCCCGTTGCTGTTCGTTCAGAATGTCTAAGACATCCGACAAAACAAGTCTCAACTGCGAATCAGTTGATAATTGAATTAAGGCGAGCGTATGTTCGGACTGCCAGTTTTCTCCCGGCAGTCCCTTCAAAATGTTGCGTATACTTTCAAATTTAGATTTTTGACTCCCTTTATCTGGCAGTTTTAAATAACTTGCTTGATAAACTCGAAATATCAGGTAGGCTCGCCAAAATGCCTCCCAAGTTCCCTCATGATCTTTTAGACTTTGATTGATAATTTGAAATTCATTGCGTGTTGGGCGACTGTTCTGGAATCCACCATGACCGGAGAGGAAAAATACAGAATCTAGTCGATCGCGAGCTAGCTGTCTAGCCTTAGATTCATGCTGTAATAAAAGCAAGTAAAGTGCCGTCTTACCAGTTCCTTTTCGGCCTCTGATTAGGCAAGTTGTTTCATCTAAAAATTTTTCAAAATTAGCAGTTTTCTGAAATAAAGCGAGAAGGTTTGACTTAGGATCGGCAGCATTTAAAGCTGGAAATTGAAGACTTTCTATAATTTTCCAGCGTTGTTCGGTATCTGTTGCAGCTAGAATTTCCTGTGAGCGAATTTGATTAGTTTCTTCATCGATTAAGTTAGCAATTCGATTGTAGTAATCCAACAATCCTGTTACAGGATGACGATCTGCTAGAGCAATTGAGGGAAGGTAAGGTACTATTAATGGTTCTGCTATTTCAGATTGAGACTCATCTAAGTCATCACCATTTTCATTTAGTTCATCTCGATCTATTTCGCGCTCAATGACTTTGCGTAAAAGTCGCCAAATTTCTGTAACTTTAGCCGTCCCAGTATCACTGATATCAGGAACAGGTGAAAACACAAAATTAATTGACAGCTTGCCAAAAGAATTGAGTGATTTTAAAAGAAGATCAATTCCTTGCCGATTTTGTTCGTTGGGAAACAAAAATATAATTGCCTCGTCAGCAGCTTGGAGTAGAGATAAAGCACCCCATTCATTGATTCCAGTACGTGAATCCACCAAAATTACATCTGGTTTTAGGTGTTCTTGAATTTCACGACTAAAAATAGACCACAGGGTTTCACCATTATCCAGAATAGTAGTTGCTCGCAGATCGTCAACTTTAGCAATGTAGTCAAGACTTAAAGAACCAGCAGGAACAATAAAGAGTCTTCCTGTTGCATCAGGTATTGTAACTTCACCAAATATCTTAGTGATTAAAATATTGGGTTCTAACCCTTCAGGTAAATAAGAACGTTCATAAAAATAATCGACAATACCAAATTCAGGTAGTGGGTTTAAGCTAAAAGCTGTACTTAAACCAGGTGCTTCTAAATCTAAGTCAACAGCCACAACTTTTCGACCGCGCATAGCTAAAATCCAAGCCACATGGGTTAAAGCAGTTGTTCGCCCCACTCCTCCTTTAAAGGAATAGAATGTGATGGTTCGAGGAATGCGGGGCTCAGGTTGAGAAAGTTGAGATTGATTTTGCGGATTTGCAGCCCACAAAGCTAAATCTTGCCAAGTTTGCACTGAACTTCCATTTGTAAGCTGTGGTCGTGACAAATTCAGAGAAATTGCTTCGTCTATCGTATATAAAGAAATAAAACCTGGGGATATTTTAAATTTCTTAAGGATGCTATGCACTCGTTCCTTTCGACGCTCGAAACATAAGCCATTAAAGGTATTGCTCACAATCGTCAAATTCAGAAGTCCAGAAGTAGAAATATTGATGTCAGTCCATTCCTGCGGACTCTGAACATAACAGTCTGTCAGCTCCCGTTTAAGTGATATTTGCCAGGTTTCGTGCATTTCTGTATCCTCAAAGTGTATTAGCTTGCCTCTGTAGCCAACCTATGAGACTCTTATATGCAGACAGCCACTGCTTATAGTCTGGATCGTTAGGTTCACTACCAGAGTAGCGCATATCTATAAAATGTTGATTTTTAGGATTTTCAACTGTGACCAGCCATTTCATTACCTGTGGAAATTTCTGAATCCTATCATGCAGCTTATTATGCCTTCTCAAAGCATCTTGAAAGCTATGTCCAGGATTAGTAAGTGTATGACCAGGAGTGTTATAATCCGTTTTCCATTCTCGCTTGGCATTTTTGGGTAGGGAAGCGAATATCATTGATTTTAGCAGACATTCTATAGTCACACCAGCAAAGTGCATGGTCGCCACTTTTCTGGCAGAGGAACAAAGTATTTCGGTATCCTGATAGCGCTGTAAAAAAGCAGATTCGTAATCTTCCATTTTTTCCCGACGGTTTCCTAACAAATGATACTAGCATTAGGATACTATGTCAAGTATCAAATCAGTGTCCCTAAGCGTTCATCTCACTTTAGTAGATATGAAGAAGCGCAACAATACAGCGAATTAAAACAAAAATTCCCCAACAAATAGTATAATAGTCACGGGTACATAAACGGAAAAGATGGATTTATTAAAGCAATGGATATGAAGGCTGCCAAGTGGAGAGCATCTGATTAAACCTATGATATTGGAAGTTGCAATTCTTGATGTTAAACCTAATATGGCTGCTGACTTTGAAATTGCTTTCAAAACAGCTTCAGCTATTATATCTTCTAGGCCGGGGTATATCTCGCACGAGCTGCAACGCTGCATAGAAAACACAAATCGTTATATTTTGCTGGTGCGGTGGCAGAGTTTGGAAGACCATACTGTGGGATTTCGAGAATCGCCAGATTATCAAACGTGGCGTTCCTTATTGCATCATTTTTACGATCCATTTCCGACAGTCGAACATTATGAGGTTGTTTGATTATAATCGAAGGACTTCAGTCCGAACGATCAAACCTTTATTCGCAGTCGCTCGACCAGTTTGTAGTGCGGACTTCAGTCCGCTTTTTCAGAGGACTGAAGTCCGAACGATCAAACCCGATCGCAGGAAAAGAAGGAAAATAACAAATGATTGATATCGGTTTCACTCACATCGCACTCCCCGTTTCAGATATTGAGCAAAGTATTGAATTTTACTCCAAATATGCTGGAATGCAAGCCGTTCACCGCCGGATTGATGCAGCAGCAGGTGTTGCTGTCGTATGGCTTTCTGACGGCACTCGTCCTTTTGTAATTGTGCTAATTCAAACTGACTCTGTACATCCAGTTTTGTCTCCGCTGGCACACCTCGGGGTTGGTTGCAAGAGTCGGGAATATATGGATTCTCTCTGCGATCGCGCACGTCAAGAAGGTGTGCTGGTTGATGAACCAAAAGATTCTGGATATCCGATCGGCTATTGGGCTTTTTTGCGAGACCCGGACGGTCATACTCTGGAACTATCCTACGGGCAAGAAATTGGATTTACGGTGGAGAATGTTGGCTAGAAATAGGCTGTGGAGGGGCTTAACGGCACTTGCACAGCAGAGTGAGGGGGGACTAAAGGTACCGGGACAGCAGTCGCAGATAATATGAGTTTAGGCGACAAATTGAGTGTAAAGCACAGCGTTATGGTTCTAGTGTAGTTTTGGTAGCTCGGTGGTATCGATCGACTCAATTATGTTCTGCTTGCGACTAACAGCAGTCGATGTCTCTGAACGATCGAGTTTACAAGTGTTAGGCTTGTGGATTTAAAGCAGATAGAGACTTCACTGCTGCACTTAATTGAGAACAATATGCTCGGAAGGCTAAGCCGAGCTTTGGACACAGAGGGTTAATTGCGCCGTCGCTCCCGGTTGAAGCGTCAACTCGCTGTCGGGAATTGTCGGGGTTTTAGATAGCAATAGAAGATTTTATTCAAGGATTGGCAAAAGACCAAAATGTGACTCCGGAACAGGTAGAAAAAGAGTTCTTTGAAAAGATTCGCCCTTCATCGCCAGCGTTTTGCTGAGACTTTGCAGGTGGCTGCACTGGTTGGTGGTGTTTGTGGCCAGCCCAGTAGCATCTGCGATTAACAGGGCTGCTTTGCGAGTCCAAGGCGGTGTCGTGCGATCGCGCACGCTGAAATTACATCTGTGTGCGCGATCGATCGGTTACAATTTTGGTCAAAACGAAGCTGTCAATGTTAACCGCACAAAACAAAGCTACGGTTCTGGATTTCTACAAAGCATTTGACGATCGCCAGATGGAGCTTTAAAGCTGCTTGCTCCAAATTTTGTTGCTCATCTGGCTGGTGTTCCTGAGCCTTTAGATAGTGAAGGTTTCAAGCGATTTGGGATGGAGTTCTATCTTGCCTTTGCCAATGGGGAACACGCCTTTGATCGAGTGATTGTGGCAGGAGATAGAGTTGTCACTTGTGGGATATTTACAGCGACGCATCTGGGAGAGTTTCAGAGTCTGCCGCCGACTGGTAAACAAATCAAGCTGTCAATTATGCACATCGACCGCGTAGAAGACGGTAAAATTGTGGAGCATTGGAAGGCGATGCGCTGGGATTGATGCAGCAGCTAGGGATTGTTTTTCTGCCGGGGCCGAACTTGATTGGGGACATTTTGAAGGGTTTTGCATCCAGGCTGTTTCACAAGTCTGCCTCAAGCCGAGGTAAGACATGAAAATGCCTATGCAGGCGATCGCATCAAGGCTATCTGTTGGCTTCGATTAAGTTACTGGTTTCCGGTAAAGGGAACATTTCACAGAGAAAACTCAACAAAAGATTTTGGTTCGACACAACGCAGCAAAGCGGTGCAACAGACCCCCCTCAGCAAAAATTAGGGCTACTGAGGGGTTTCACCCTATTGTTAACTTTCAACAGCACAACCACCATCGATCGATCGCCAAAGATTAAATTTTTCCGGGGAAAAGTTGCTATTTAATGAAGAAGACTTTAAGATGCAGCAATGTAAATCAAAACTCTTAAGCAGTAGCCCTGCAAGCACTAACCTGAAATGGGTCGCAAGTGCCACAAAGCAGCAACAGCTAACTTTTATAACTCTTTCAACAGCAAAGCATTGGCAGAAAAACTCAGGGATGGACGGTTGATAGATTGCAAGGAATGCTTTGCTGGCAATACCACAAATGAATGAAAATTTTTCTGCCAAAATTTAGTACCTGCAGATGCCTAACTGAAACCCCTGCTGTGTAAGGTTTGAGTTCTAGATTAGGCTGGTTTTCTTGTATTTAACTAATTGAGGATTCGATCGCATGGTTTCGATTTCTAAAACTCAGTCCGAGGTACTCCCTGTATCTGCGCCAAGTGTAACGGCTGCAACCCAAAGCAGCACCGCTACCGCTACAGCAACGGGAGTGTGTATCACAGTTCACGGTCACTTTTACCAGCCGCCCCGGGAAAACCCTTACTTGGACGCGATCGAACGCCAAGGGAGCGCCTCTCCCTTCCACGACTGGAACGAACGCATTGACAACGAGTGCTACCGCCCGAACGCCTTTGCTCGCATACTCAACGATCGCGGTGAAGTCGCGGGGATCGTCAACAACTACGAATATCTCAGCTTTAACATCGGCCCGACCCTGATGAGCTGGCTGGAACGCTACGATCCGGAAGTTTACCAGCGGATTCTGGAAGCCGATCGCAAAAGCTGTCAGCGCCTCAACGGTCACGGTAACGCGATCGCCCAAGTGTACAATCACATCATCATGCCGCTGGCGAACGAGCGAGACAAATACACCCAAATTCGCTGGGGGATCGCAGATTTTCGCTCCAGATTCGATCGCCATCCCGAAGGAATGTGGCTCGCCGAAACCGCCGTAGACTACGCCACCCTGGAAGTTTTAGTCGAGTCCGGCATCCGCTTCATTGTCTTAGCCCCCTCACAAGCCGAACGCTGCCGCCCGCTAATCGGGCAAAACCAAGAAGACCAAGCAGAAACAGATGCCGAATGGCACGAAGTCGGCGGCGGCCAAATCGATCCGACTCGCCCCTACCGCTGCTATTTGAAGCCGGAAATGCGGTTGATGGCTGACCACCAACTTTCACCGCTGAGCAATTACCACTTCGGCCGCGGACAGGGCCAGCCTTCGCCAGCCCCAAATCCCAACACTCCCTACATCGATATCTTTTTCTACGACGGCCCGATCTCGCGAGATATGGGCTTCAACGACGTTCTCAGCAGCAGCAACCACTTGGCGGGGCGCTTGGGTCAAGCAGTGCGCGGAGACCACAGACCGGCTCAATTAATCTCCGTGGCCACAGATGGCGAAACTTTCGGCCACCACAAAAACAGTACGGAAAAATGTCTCGCCTACGCTTTCACAGAAGAGTTTCCCCGCCGCGGCTGGACTGTGACAAATTATGCTCATTATTTAGGTCAAAATCCCAGCACTTGGGAAGTGGAACTCAAACCGGTGACGGCTTGGAGTTGTTCTCACGGGGTCGATCGCTGGCAAGATGATTGTGGGTGCGGTGGCGGCGGCGGGTGGCATCTCCTGTGGCGCAAGCCTTTGCGCGATACTCTAAATTGGCTGCGCGATCGACTGGTTCCGATTTATGAGGAAGCGGGGCGCAAAGTGTTTCGCGATCCATGGAAAGCCAGAGATGAATATATTGATGTCATCCGCGATCGATCGCCCGCTAACGTTGACAAGTTCCTCGAACGCCATCAAGTGCGCGAACTCGACGCCGCCGAACAGGTAGACGCCCTGCGCCTGCTGGAAATGCAGCGCCACACTTTGTTAATGTTCACTAGCTGCGGCTGGTTTTTTGAAGAAGTTTCTCGCCCCGAAGGCGTGCAAATTTTGCGCTACGCAGCCCGGGCGCTGGAATTAGCCGGGGAAGTTGCTGGCGTGCACCTGGAAAAGGATTTTATCGCTCGACTGGCTCTGTTACCCAGCAACGTTGACTCTTTCAAAACGGGTGCAGAAGTTTACCGCCAACTGGTGACGACGGCCCAAGTCAGTCTCAAACAAGTAGCCGCCCACTACGCGATTAGTGCTCTATTTGCCAAATATCCCCGCGAACAGCGAGTTTACTGCTATCAGGCCGAACAGCAAGATTTCCAAATTCAGCGCATGGGTTCGATGACTCTGGCTGTAGGTCAATTGCAGTTAACCTCCGAAATTACGCGGGAAACAGAGGTGTTTGTGTTTGCTGCATTCCACCTTGGGGGCTGGGATTTCCACTGCTGCATTCAACCTTTCGGCAGCCGCCGGTCTTACACTATGCTCAAAGAGCGGTTGTTTGGAGTTCTGCAAGAAGCTTCGGCGGCCCACGCGATTCTGGAAATGGTGCGGTTGTTTGGGGATCAGTCCTTTAGCTTGCGCGATTTGTTCGCAGAAGAACGCCACCGCATCGTCCAGTTGCTGAGTCAGGAAAATTTGACTCGCTTGGATCAGCTTTACACTCAGGTTTACCGCGAAAATTACGGGGTGATGATGGCTTTCCACCGGGACGAGTTGCCGGTGCCGGTCGAGTTGCAGGTGGCTGCTGAGGTGGCTTTGGGACACCGCTGTTTGACGGCGGCGAAGGTGCTGGAACAGGAAACAGGAGACCCAGAGTCCCTGCTGGCTGACATTGAGGCGATCGCCACTGAAGCTGGCCACCTCCGCAGCCGCTTGAAGGTTCCCGAAGTTAAGCAAATTTTGGAACGGCTGGTTTGGCGATCGCTACACGCGCTGCTGGAAGCAGGATCGGGCGCGGATGAACGATCGCCCCTGGAGTTGGAAGCAGATATCCTCCACATCGAGCGTTTGATAGCTGTGGGATCTCGGCTGAGTCTGGGTTTGTGTTTGGACAAATCGCAAGAACTGTATTTCGATGCTATGTACAGTCAAATTGTGCCTCTGTGTTTGGGTTGGCTGCAACGGCAAGAGGTCTCGGCGGGGGAAAATAAGGTGGCTCCGGTTGCCTTGGATATTGCTAGCTCAGACGGCTGCTGGGAGTTGTCTTCGATCCGGCAGTTGCTGGAGTTGGGTCAAACTCTCGCCGTTGATGTTGAGTGTTGGTTGAACCAGTTAATCGCATTTTAGATTGGCGGTTGGCGATTGCAGAAGAGGAAATGACCTCGGCGCAAAGACGGTATCAAATGCCGATCGGGCGATCGGGATCGACTGAGGATCGATCGGTATTGAGGCTTCTGGGGATCGGGGCTGGCGATCGAACCACTGACAAACAACCGCCAATTTTCTTTGAGTTTTCGCTCTACTTCTGTGGGAAGATGAAAAGACTGTCCCCAAAGCCTACAAGTGTTCTGCACTTGCAGGCTTTGTAGAGTTTTGAAGAAAGAACACTAAATTTTAAGCTATGAAAATTGGCGATCGCGTTTGCGTTAAAAACTCTGTTGTTGTCTACCACCACCCGGAAAATCGCAGTCAACCATTTGAGATTAAGGGTCTGGAAGGAGAAGTTGTAGCGATCGTTCACGAATGGCACGGCAGACCTGTCAGTGCCAATTGGCCGGTGCTAGTTCAGTTTGACAAAAAATTTCGAGCTCACTTCAAAGAAGATGAAGTCGAATTGATATCTTAAGAAGTCTAGCACTCTCAAAAGTTGAGACCAGAACCCAAAAATAGTCTCATAGCATTTTAGATTTTAGATTGGGAACGATATCATGTCAGGTCGATAGACCGCAATAACATAGGTTTGTAGTGCGGACTTTAGTCCGCAGCATTATGCGTCGGGAGTGTCCGCACTACGAACTTTCATTGTGATAGCGATCGACCAGATACGATCTGACTGATCGGATAAGGGTTTGGAAATATCCTAAAGCTGCATTGCTTTTGGCAACTAATATCAAATCCGGTCACATAACTATCAAAGAGTTAGATCGTTCGGAATTCTGTTTTTTCTCATGCTTTTAGCCAGCGGCAGAACTCACATTCCGAACGATCGAACCATCTTTTTGGTTTAATGCTTAATTGTTCGATCGTCGGTGGCAGAACCAACCGAAGAGGTTGAAGTCTCCCTGCATTTTCTGCAATTCCTGCTGGTGCTGCTTAGCTGTAGCGTAGTACCACTGACAGTGACGTTTTAATTCTTGACGGTACTGAATTTCGCCGTAAAACTCACGAACAATTTGGTTTTGTTGGAAAATTTCGGCTGCTGCGGTCGATTCTGGGACAATGTTTTGCAACTCGTGAGGCAACATGATTGTTTGGGGGCGACTGTGGCAAATATTTGCTATAATGACTTTAAGCTAACACATTTATAGAAGAAAGAAGTCATCAGTCATTTTACCCGCTCGCGAAGTCAAACGGTAGTCATCAGTCATCAGTCATCAGCCATTAAGAAAAAGCAATTTTTCGCAGGGATTTCAACAATTAAGAACTTCTTAACCGTATATAAATGTTATACAGGTTCGCTCGTTCGGACTTGGGTTCTCGTCAAATGAGAGAGAACCAAAGTCCGAACAAGCGAACAATTTCTGAACAGTCAAACCCATCCGCGCAGGCGATACACGATTAAGCCGATGTATTCTTTCAAAGCTTTAGTGGACTGATGTAGATAATAGGTATCCGGTAATAAATCCAGCGCGAATGCTTGCGAGTTGTTCTGGGATGCTGCAATATCTTGCTGCGTTATCTGAAAATCTGTTGGTGCTGCAATAACTTTTATTCCCTGACGCTGAAAAATTAAACGCGATCGAGTCATGTGCATCGCCGATGTCACTAGCAAAACGGGCTTTTGTATGTTTTTAGCCTCTAAAATTTTTCGCACGTTGACGGCATTTTGATAAGTGTTGTGCGAATCTGGATCTTGCAGAATTGCTGATGCCGGTACGCCCATTGTTTGGGCAATTTCTGCCATATCTGCCGATTCGGGAGAGCCACCGCCTTTCCAGTCTACTCTACCGCCGCTGAGCACTAGCAGGGGAGCTTTGCCTTGACGGTAAAGTCGGGAAGCGTATATTATACGATCGCCAGCTTCCCCCAATTCTACCCAAGGGCGAGGCGCTAGGGCTGCTTTCACACCGCCACCCAAGACGATAATCGCTTCAGCTTGAGGGAGTTCGGCGGTTGGTAAATTTTGCCATTCGAGCGATCGAACTAACGATTTTGAAACCCAACCGCTACTTCCAAGCAGTAAAATAATTATAGCCGCAGCCATTGGCGCCGCCGCCCATTTGGGACGCTTCCAAAGCGTGATTAAAGCCGCTATCATTAACAAAAAACTCAATCCCAAAGGATAAATAAACAGCGGCAGAAGTTTAGACAGAAATACAAACATTCAGGAAATTAATTGGTAATTGGTAATTGGTAATATCGTTTCCGGTAGCATCGGAATTATATATTTGGATGGTATTAGTATCAATCAGTGCGAGCACTTCAAGAACTCGCGACCCAAATCGCGAGCTCTTAAGCTCGCACGCTCATAATTCCGATGCTACCGAATTTGATATAATTGGTCATTTGTACACTTATTGCCAATTTTTTATTAATACAAAAATCGCAGATTAAAGGCATATGAACGGATATAAACGCAGATTCTTTCAATATAATTAGTCATTCGTCATTCGTCAGCAATAATTGATAATTGCCAATTAGTAAGGGTTCGGTCGGCATTATTGCATATTTTTTATTCGTGTTCCTACTACTGACTAAATGACTAATGACTACAGAGATTTAAATCTTATTTTAGTCTATAAATTAAATTATTATAATTGAGTTTTGAATTTTATAATATTCAAATTAAAGCTCAAAACTCAATCATAAAAACAAATCGGTGCTAGCGACGATCCTCAGGCTCTGATAGCCAGTCAAAGAATGAAGTAGGCTGACGCCGGGAGGTTTTATATTTATGCCCGTCTACTTCCACTACTTCTTTATTGAGGATAGCCTCAGATTTTTTATCCTTGGAACCTGTATTGGGGTTGAGTAGTAGTTCGTTGTGCCACCAAGCGACCATTAAACCTGCCGCCACGCCGCCGATGACACCAAGGCCAATACTCACGGGCAGGGTACATCCTACTAAGCGAAACCCAACGGTAAACAACACAAACCAGATCAGCGCGGGGTTAAACCCCTTGGAGTCTCCATTAAATTTTGCCATAAGCTGCAAGTTGTTTTTGTAATAATACAGAAAGATATTGACAATATTAGCAGAGAAGTAAGATTCGCAAGGTATCTCGCACTGCAACTACTCCCCACAAATCAAGTTTAATTGTACCTGTAAGTCTTGCGCGGTATCTACAATCTTTACGGAAATTTGCTCGCTTTCTGTAAAAGGTTCTGCTTCTGCTTGCTGCGAGGTCAATAGTTCTGCTGTGGCGTCGGCAATATCGCCTGTGCGCTGTTGCAGCCGTTCTCGCAATACTGCCATCGGTGCGGTGCAGTAAACGATTTGCAGCGACAAGCCGTGGGATTGAGCCTGATTAATAGCATTGGTTCTCCAGTTTTGGCGATCGAACTTAGCATCTAAAATCACATCCCAACCTCGGTCAGCCAGCATTATCCCCAACTCTAACAATCTACCATAAGTCCGTGCCGTCATCTCATCCGAGTACAAATCTTGGCCGCCGCGTTCATTTAAAGGAATCCCGCCTAAATGTTTGCGAACAGCATCGGATCGAAGGTGAATCGCCCCAGTGCGATGAGCCAAATATCGAGCCACTGTACTCTTCCCAGAACCAGACAAACCAGACATCAAAGTTAACTTTCCGCGGCGCAGTTTTGTGTATTCCCAAGCTAATTTATAGTATTCAGAAGCTGTCTGCGAAATCTGTGCTTTTTGGGCAGTTGAAACCGAGGCATCGTCCAACATTAGCGAAGTTACTTTTGCTCTAACATAAGCTTGACGGCTCAAATACAGCGGCAGCAGTTGCAGTCCTTCCCAGTCGCCTGTTTGTTCGATGTAAGTATTCAGAAAAACATTGCCTAAATCTCTGCGCCCCCGCGATTCCAAATCCATGACTGTAAAAGCGACATCGTACATCACGTCAACAAACCGAAAAGGCTCGTTAAATTCAATGCAGTCAAACAGTAATATTTTATGTTGCCACAATGCTATATTCTGCAAGTGCAAGTCTCCGTGACACTCGCGAATTTTATTGTGGGCAATTCGCAGGTTAAACAAGTCTTGATTTTTTTCAAAAAACGCATCAGAATAATCTTTAGTTTCCTGATATTGACTCTGAGTCTGCGGCCCGCCGATATATTTTTGGGAAATCCGGTAATTGTTATCTATGGCTGTGCGAACCTGACTGACTTCGCCAAATGTGCGAATGTAGCTATTAGTAACTGTCCTGCTGTGAAAATTGGCAACTTCCCACCCCAAGTCTGCCATAATTTTCTCGGTCAACAGTCCGTGTTCCAACAAATTGAGCAACAGCGAATCTTGAGGAAACTGTCGCATTTTCAGCACGTATTCTACAACAAAATCAGCCGGAGTTAGAGCAGGTGAATTGCTACCGAGTTTAAACGCATCGCCAGTTTGAAGAATTGGCAAAACTTCCAGATAAATCTCTGGTGCTGTGCGTCGGTTCATTTCCAATTCTTGAGTGCAGAAATGCTGCCGTTTCTCCAATGTCGAATAGTCCAAAAAACCAAAATCGACTGGTTTCTTGATTTTGTAAGTATAATCTCCCGTCAGCAGGACAAAGGAAATGTGAGTCTGAATTAGCTGCACGGGTTCTGTCACCCCGTGCGGGTAAAACCCGGGCTGCAACATCTGCTGAATCAGAGGTGGGAGACAAGTCATATCGATTTTGGATTTTGGATTTTGGATTGGGGATTGGGGATTGGGGATTTTTAGATTGGGGATTAGGGATTTTTAGATTGGGGATTTAGATTTGGGGATTGAGGATTTAGATTTGGGGATTGAGGATGTTGACTTTAATCCGATTTATTATAGAGTTGATAGTTAGCGTAAACCAAAAAGTAGCAATGACTGAAAACAATCAAAAATCCGGTTCCGTGGATGTGTTTGGCGTGGGCAATGCCCTTGTAGACATCTTAGCATTAGTCGAAGATGATTTTGTTCTTAAGCACGGGCTGAATCGCGGCGGGATGACGCTGATGGATTCGGAAACCCAGGGGGGAATTTTGCACGATTTGGAACACAATTCTCTGCAAATGCGATCGGGGGGTTCTGCGGCCAATACGATGATTGGTTTGGCTCAGAGTGGCGGTAAAGGCTATTATTCGGGGAAGGTTGCTAAGGATACTAACGGCGAATTTTACCGCCAAGATTTGCTGGAGGCTGGGATTGATTTTAATGTGCATCCTGCTACTGAGTCGAATGGGCCCACGGGTACTTGTGTGGTGCTGACTACGCCGGATGCGGAACGCACGCTGTGTACTAATTTGGGGGTTTCTACTACTCTGGCGGCGACTGATATTGATGTCGATCGCCTGTCTCACTGCAAGTACAGTTATGTTGAGGGCTATCTTTGGGATGCTCCGGAGCCCAGAAAGGCTAGTATTGAGACGATGGAACAGTCTAAGCGTCTGGGTGTGAAGGTGGCTTTTACTTTTTCGGATGGCTTTTTGGTCGATCGATTTGCTGATGATTTCCACAAAGTAGTTTCGGAATATTGCGATGTAATTTTTTGCAATGCTGATGAAGTTAAGAGCTTTTTTAAGGAGGAGTCTCTGGAAGAGTGCGCTCGCAAGATGAGCGAGATTTCGGATTTGGCTTTTATCACGAATGGGGATAAAGGCTGCATGGTGGTGGAAAATAAACAGATTGTTGATGTGGCTGGATTTCCCGTAAAGGCGATCGATACTGTGGGTGCTGGCGATGCTTTTGCGGGCGGTGTTTTGTTTGGACTTACTAACGGTTTGAGTGCTGCAAAGGCGGCTCGTTGGGGCAATTATTTGGCTTCTATGGTAGTACAAATTCACGGGCCGCGGCTTGAGGGTTCTCAGGCTCATCTTTTGAGTCAGGTGATTTCTGGCTAGGAGCTGAAATGGGCGATCGCACTTTTTGTCGTAAAGGGCGATCGCCTGTGGAACTAAACCGATGATAATTGCTAAAATTAAATAGCTCTCAACATTACCAATTTTTAAAATTGCTAGTTTTAGGATAATATGATGCGAATAAATTAGCCTGACAAACAATGCCAGATCAAATCTTTAGAGGTCGAGGAGCCAAAGGATTTAATTGGGAACATATTATAGAACGTCACGCTCCTGAAGGCAGTGTTGCTCAACAGCGGTTAAGAGAAAATGCAGATTACATCATTGCCATTTTTGAAAATATGACAGAAAATCAGATTAAGGGGTGCGTGCAGCGAGCGTGGAAAAACCGAGAAAGAGTTGATACGCAAGAAGACTTGATAACGGAAGTAATCCGCGTCAAATACCGGGGTTCAGATATAGAAACAGGTTATACATTAGAGATGTGGCAAAATCAAAGTACAGGGATTGTAGAGACAGCTTATCCGATCGCAAAATAAACTTGTAAGGAAGTAGAGTTTGCTAATGAACATCAAAGTAGAGTTTGACGATAGCCTGCTTCCCAGATTTATCGAAGGAAGCAGTCCGCTGTTATTTGCAATAACTTGGGAGTACGATCTAGTCGAGTATCCGATGAAAAATTGGTCTGATTTTGGGTTAGTTGTTTTAGGCTGGTGGATTGCGATCGCACTTAAGTTTTTCAAAGGAGAGGATCGCGGCGAGTTTTTGTTTATGGACGGCCCTTACTCAGTGACAGCAAAGTACGATCGAGACACTGGCGAACTAGAACTATCACCAAAAGGATTGGATGTTATCTGGAAAGTGCAGTATATCGATTTTGTTAAAGCTTTGATTGATGCGGTGAAGCGAGTTGATGAGGAATTGCTAAAAAGAGGAATTGGAGAGAAAGAAAGGCGGGTTATTGAAAAATACTCTGCTATTTTGAAAGGTTGTTTAGTTGAACAGAAGATTGAGTTACCGAAAGCGGGGATTTCATAACAGGGCGATCGCACTTTTTGTTGTAAGGGCGATCGCCTGTGGAACTAAACCGATTATAATTGCTAAAATAAAGCTAAACAGCACTTTATCTATAATCAGATTATGACTGTTATTGAACAAATATATGCGATCGTCAAAACCCTTCCCGAAAACCAAGCTAGCGAAATTCTCACTTTCGCTGAGTTTATTCGTGCCAAGTACCTGAATGAGAACCAATCCACCGACACAGTAGATTCTTTAATTCCTTGGCAGGAACTGGTTTATTCCCTTGCTGGAACTTGGGCAGAAGACTTTTTTATTCGGGAAGAGATTCGTACTGAGTCGGGGGAAGACATCTTGCGGGAGAGCTTTTAGATGTATATTTTGGAGACAAACACATTAATCTACTACTTTAAAGGACAAGGACAAGTTGCCCAAAACCTTCTGTCAGAGTGAAAACAGCTTTATGGTGGAAAGTAGCGATAAATATCTTTCCGGTGAAGCACCCTGGCAAAAGTAACAGTTTCGCCATCAAAATAAAAACCTATTCGATAGTCGCCAACCCGAAGCCGATACGCATTATCATCACCTTTCAATTTTTTTAAGTTAACAATTGTCTGTAAATCATTACTATTTGGAATTTCCGCAAAAGCAAAATCCTTGATTTGCTGAAAAACAGGCGTACTTTTAAGAGCTTTTAAATCCTTTAAAAAACTGGGCAGATATTCGACTTTCATTCTGTTTCCAGTTCGGCAAGTGCTTGCTGTAAACTTAACGGCTTTTCATCTTTTACTTCGCCCATAGCCAATAGAAGTCCTCTATCTTCGATCGCTTCTAGGAAATACTGATAGTCGGTATAATCTAGAATAACTTGACTAATGTTGCCTTCGGCATCAAATATCAATTCTTTAGCCAGTGGATAGTCTTCTATTTTCATACACTTTTATGGTGAGATGAGTTGGAAGGGAATGATGTTTCTATTATAGCTGACAACCCTGGGCGATCGCCTTCGTCTGTTTTTGCTAAGATTAAATAGCTATAAACATTAGCAATTAGGAGACTTTCACGCTTTATGTCTAAGCAATCAGTCATCACAAAGCATATTGAAATTACACCGGGAGTGCTTGGTGGTAAACCACGCATTGCGGGTCATCGAATTTCTGTAGCACAAATTGCAGAGATGTATCTGAAGATGGGAGAGTCAATAGAAGAAATCGCTAGGGACTATAATTTGTTGCCTGCTTCGGTTCATGCAGCCATGACTTACTATTACGAGCATCGAGAAGAAATTGACCGCCGCACTGCTGAATCAGATGCTTTTGTCGAAGAGTTGAAGCGTCAGAGTCCACCTTCTCGTTTGCAGGAAAAGCTG
Source organism: Microcoleus sp. BM001215392 (assembly GCF_036700185.1). Lineage (NCBI taxonomy): Bacteria > Bacillati > Cyanobacteriota > Cyanophyceae > Oscillatoriales > Microcoleaceae > Microcoleus > Microcoleus sp. BM001215392. Next base: position 38,584 of record NZ_JAUBOJ010000020.1, read on the forward strand.
AGGGAAATTAGAGGTGAGTGAACGCATCCGCTTTCATTTAGATGAAAATGTTAAATCTGCTGTGGCGCGAGAGTTGCGTCGGCACGGCATTGATGTTACAACAATTTTAGTCAATTTTGCAGAATGTATTGACTGATAATATTTTTGAGTTCTTGAGGAGATTCTTTAGCAATCGCCGCTCCTAAATCGGGACGTACAACCCACCACCAAACCAGTTGTTCTAAACGATCGGGAGAATCTTCATTAGGACACAATTCGATCGTACTTTCATTGACACTAATAATGTTAGCACAAAGGTCATTAGCAATGGTAACGCGATCGTCTAGTTTTTCAAACTGTATGATGTCTTGCCAGCTAATTTCATTGGGAATAGAATTGAGAATTGATTGGATATCTAGAGTCAGCATTAAACTGTTCCTCCGAAAGCTATAATAACTCTAATGCCAAAGTCTTGTTGTTCTGCAAAAGATT
>NZ_JAUBOJ010000021.1:0-26458 GCF_036700185.1 Microcoleus sp. BM001215392
AACTAATAACTTATCTGCGGTCATGCTTCGCCCTCCTCAAAAACCAGATGCACCCATTCGCGGACGTTGTTGGGAAGAGAACCCAATACGTTTAAGTAATTATATAAGCGGTCAGTCATACCTCATCTTTTTGACAAAGGCTATAGCTAGAAATTGTTCGTGGCGAGACACCCGGCTAGACTACTACACAATAAATTTTGTGTTTGTTTATAATACCATTACGATCGGGTGCGGATATGTAAAATTGTCGATATGTAGTTGAAATTTTTCGTAGCGACACACCCTACAACCAAAATCCCTCAATCTAAAATCTACAATCCAAAATCCAAAATCCTCTAAGCAAGTGAGGGGTCAAAGGTATAGGGGGTAATAACCTACTCCAATTAAATTTTTGATCGCAAAACTTGCGCCACAAATTCTCTCAACCAGCGGTATATTCGCGTCAGGTGCGCGATCGCTAGCTGGAGCGTTAGATTTCTGGCAAAAATCTCGCCAACAATAAAAAATTCATGCTTTAAAACGCATTAACCGCCCCTAGATTCAGTCCAGGAGCGATTTTGTCCGGGATCGGATCGTTGTGTTTGATAAAATGAGAAGTTATCCTTGCTGTAGCTGAATAATTAAGTAAGTAGGCGGATAGATAATGACAAGCACCAACAGCATTTTGAGTTACTTAGGCCCACAAGAAATTGAGGCGAATCAAGCCTCTGTCTTAGTTGGCAGTTTTGACAATAATCAAGTGGCGACAATCTCAGCAGCAGAAGGCTCAAATGCCCTAAAGGCTGGGATAAATTTATCGACAGGCATTTGGAACATTAGTTTAGAAAAAGGATTCGATAGCGTCGGTACTCGCACGGTGCAGGTGAAAGCAATTGATAAGACTGGCAAAGTTATCGGCGAACAAACAATTAATATCAAAGTTAATCCTGCTACTAATTCGTCGCAACAACTCTTGACGTTAATTACTGTCCAAGACACTCAATTAAAAGCGGGAACAGTGCCATCAGCCAGTCTCAACGATCGGCAAAAAGTGGCAGTACCAGCAGGTAAAATCTATCAAATTACCGACTACGAGTTAGAAGACGGACACCTTAACGTTCAACTAAATAATCCAATTTCTCCGCTGGGAAAGTCTGGCTTTTTCTACGAAAAACACGTACTTGTCAGCAAAGGCGCCAAAATCCTCATATTCGATCGCGCCGATTTGCCTGCCCCGCCGCCTGGAATGCAGTTGCTGTGGGTGAACAAGAAAACCTGGTTAAAGCGCAACCCCGCAGATTCGGCTACTTTAGGACAAAATCAAAAAGTCAGATTTTACCAGGGGGAAACTTTCAATATCTTCGGCTACGCTTGCGTAGAAAATCATTTTAGAGTCACCCTCGAACGCGCGATTCCCAACTTCGTAAACTCGGGATTTATGTACTCGCAGCACGTGCAAATTTTGCAAGACGGCAAGGGAATTTCTTTTGACAGAAATGCTGTTACCATGACTGTTATCAAAACTACTGCGTTTAAAAAGCGACTGGTGGATGCTGTCAACCTGCCATTACCAGAAAAAATTACTTTGCCGGCGGGAATGATTTACGGAATTTCCGGATTCTCGATCGAACAAGGTCACATTAAAGTGTCGCTGACTGAAAATTTGCCGCCCTTTGGCAATACGGGTTTCGTTTATCCCGATTTCGTGCAATTCAGTCGTGGTGGCAAATCTTTCAATCCGGCGCCGAATTTAACTTATCAAGGCCCGACAGAAGTTTTGGTCAATCAGTCGATCGCACTTTCAGGCACTTTTGACAAGCAAGAAGCAGCAAAAGTTGAGGTAATAGCTGAGGATAAACTGCCGCTAACCGTAACACTAAACCAGCAAGCAGGCACTTGGCAAGTGAATTTGCCCAAAGGATTTAGCATACCGGGAGCTCGCTGGCTGAGGTTGCGGGCAACTGATAGCAAAGGTAACATTACCGCCAGCCAAATAATTTATATTACCGTAAGTTCAGATCCGCTGACTGTCGGAAAAGATTTGAGCTTAAAGATAGTTTCCGACACTTGGTTTAAGGTAGCCCCGGTTGATGGTTCCCGCCTCAACAACCAGCAAAAAGTTCTTGTCAAAGCAGGTCAGACTTTGGCACTTAGCAAGTACGGATTTATTGACGGGCATCTCAAGGTGGTTCTGGATTCGACTATTTCTCCCATTGGCACTTTTGGCTATTTTTACGAACCAGACGTTCAGCTTGCCAAAGGTAAAAAAGTCCTGAAATTTGACCTAGCAGACGTGCCGAATAGCAACGGGAACGCTCAACTGTTGGTAACTCAAACAACTCTGATTAAAGGTCAACCAAAAGAATCATCGAAACTCCCTGCAAACCAGATTGCTGAACTAACTTTGGGCAGCACCTATGCCATCACTGGTTATGCCTGCATTTTGGGGCATTTTCGAGTAACTTTAGCCGAAGCTATTCCCGGTTTTGGCAATGTGGGATTTATCTATTGGCAGTCTGTTCAAATCAAGAAAAACGGCAAAGAAGTTCCCTTTGACCCGGATGCTTTGACGATGACAATGCTGCAACCAACTGTGTTTAAAAAACGCCCTGTAGATGCTGGCAAGCTGACCGCTACCGAGAGAACTACGCTGCCTTTAGGTCGAGTTTACGGTGTGGAAAGCTACGGCTTGGAAACCGATCACCTGAAAGTTTCTCTGACTGAAGAACTGCCAAATTTCGGCAATACAGGCTATGTTTTTCCGAGTTTTGTTCAGTTCAAGCGGGGAGATAAAATTTTCGATCCGGTTCCGAACAATGTGGAATTGAACGTGCCGTATTTTTCACAGCGGGACAATCCGCGTTTTGACTGGTCTACTTGCAATGTAACTGCGATCGCCATGGTGCTTTATTATTACGGCGTTCGTTCCAAGTATGGGGGACAGTTGGAGGATGAGTTGTTGCAGTGGTGTTTCGACTATGCCGGCCAGGGTTCTCAAACCGATCACAACGTACTGTCGGCGCTGATTCAGGCTTACGGGTTTAAGACGAGTTTTAGTGCGACTCGCAAATGGGCGGATGTGCGATCGCAATTGTTGAATCGGCGGCCGATAGTTTTAGCGGGAGATTTTACGGCGGCGGGTCACATTATCACTTTAATTGGCTACAATTCTGACGGTTATATCGTGCAAGATCCTTGGGGAGATGCACTCACCGGTTACAGCGATACTGAGGGGAGAAAGTTGATGTATCCCTACGGCTACATCAATCAAGTTGCGGGGCCTGATGGCAATGTTTGGGCGCATTTTATCTCGCGCTAAGGTTTTTAAGTGCGATCGAGATTGCGACAGTCGAGCGAGGTAGAGTTGGCAGTGCATTTGTATCAACTGAATACTGAAACCCTCTAGATACAACAATCCTAAATCATTCGTGTAAATTTGTAGGGGTAGCGCCTCCGTGCCTACCCCGTATCGAAGGGGTGCATCTCAATGAGTGCAGATATATTCGTAGGGGCGAAGCATGACCGCTGTAAATCTCTCGTTATCACTAATAAATTTTCTGCGGTCATGCTTCGCCCTTACAAAATCGGGATGCTCCCTATCGAAGCCTCGACCGCCCGCAACATTATTTAATAATTTGAGCTATTTTCAGGCGGCAATAATTTACATATATTTATGAAACAAATGTTAGGTTTGGTAGAAATTTTACACAATATAAAAAAAAGTCGATGAGAAGTCGATGAGAACTCACTCAAGTTCTCAAATAGCCACCTGATTTAATAAAAATACGGTAGAAAGTGCGATCGACCAGAAATTTTGCAGCATTCTCGATCGGCTGTAAAGTGGGTTCACCTCCTAATTCGCAATAATTCACCGCAAATACTGTACCGCAATATCCACACCAAGCCACGGTTCCGACGGGGGTTGCAAACCCCCGTCTCATAGCATAAGTCCTCTAAAAGAGGACTGAAAGACACATTTTTTTATAATTATTTTAAGGTTTTTTTCCAGTCGGTTTCAACCGACTTTTGCTATGAGACGGGGATTTAAATCACTCCTAGGATCTGCGGAAAAACCGATCGAATCGATCGAGGGACTATGTATCAATACATTTTTACCAAATCTTTACAGACTTTTATACAATCAACCGTTATTCTTGAGAAAATAAATTTTTTCATTTTTTTAACCGGCAGTAAGTGTGATGCCAAACTTAAATACTCAAGTTTCAGTCAGTGCGATCGCCTTTATCGATCGTCTTGTTGCAGATTACCAAAGTTTGATGGCCGGGGTAACACCGGGTACGGAAGTAGTGGTTTTGGATGGGGATAAGGATGCGATCGACCAAATTACCGAAGTTTTAGCTCTTCGCAGCAATATTGACAGCATTCACATCATTTCTCACGGTGCTCCGGGTAGCTTGCAATTGGGCAAAACCAGATTGTGTGCTGACAATCTGGAAGCTTATGCCGAGCAATTGCAGCAGTGGCGGAGTGCTTTAACTGTCGGTGCGGAGATTCTGATTTACGGTTGCAATGTCGCATCAGATTCTCGCGCTTGCCTCAAAGTCCGCCGGGGAATTAATTCCCCGTCTCATAGCGCAAGTCGGTTGAAACCGACTGAAAACAAGGCGGGTATTCAGTCCTATGAAGAGGACTTTCGCTATGAGACGGGGGTTGAAACGAACGGCGGAACCGATGAGTACGCGATCGATCGTAAATACGCCATAGACGATCGAGAATACGCCAAAGACGATCGACGGGCGATCGATAATCAATGTGCGATCGATAATGAATATGCGATCGATAATGAATATGCGATCGATCTCGAAAACGCAAAAGATCGTGAACGGGCGGTTGCTATATCTCGCATTTTCCCGAAAGTCCGCCGGGGAATTAATTCCCCGTCTCATAGCGAAAGTCGGTTGAAACCGACTGAAAACAAGACGGATATTCAGTCCTCGACCGAGGACTTTCGCGCTCGAACGGGGGTTGAAACGAACGGCGGAACCGGCGAACAAACGATAGATTTAGATCGAGACGGTTTCACCTTCATCCAGCGCATCGCCCAACTCACAAATACCAACGTTGCCGCCTCCAAAAACCTCACCGGAAATGCAGCAAAAGGTGGCGACTGGAAACTAGAAGCCACAACGGGGAAAATTGCAGCACCTTTAGCATTTCGGGCCGAAGTTCTAGCAGCATACAACCACGTCCTTGCCACCTTCAGTGAAGCCAGAAACTATATTGCGGGCCAAGGAAGGATTTCTGACATTGGTACGGGCGATTTTAATGGTGACGGTTTCCTCGACTTAGTAGTGCCAATGGGGCAACCCAACTTCCCAAAAGATCTTGTCATATTGTTGGGGACGGGTACTACGGGCAGCTTTGGTACTCCTATCAGCTTATTGAAGCCAGGTAAAGAGAATCCTACTGGCGTTACAGTGGGCGACTTTAATGGAGACGGCAAACTCGATTTAGCTGTAGCGAATGCTCAGTATCCAGGTATCGGCAATTTCGTTTCCATCCGGCTGGGGACGGGTACTGGCAGTTTTGGCAATCCTACCAACTTCGGTGAAGGGATAGATCATAATTCGATCGTAACCGGTGACTTTAATGGAGATGGCAAGTTAGATTTAGCCACAACTCCTAATCTCGATAACTTCATTTCAATACTTTTTGGAGACGGTACTGGTAGCTTTGGCACTGCCGTTAAGATTAATACACAAACACGCAAGTTTACTCTTGACACAGCCGACTTTAACGGCGATGGCAAACTCGATTTAGTCACGTCGAACTATGAAAAGACTAATAACATCTCCGTTTTCTTAGGAGATGGTAAAGGCAACTTTAACTCCCCCGTTAACCTTAACTCCCCCGTTAACCCTACCGCAGGGAGTGAGTTTCGCACTGTCGTCACAGGCGACTTTAATGGCGACAGCAAACTCGATATCGCCGCCAATAACAGCTTCGATCAATCTGTCTCAGTCTTCTTGGGAGATGGTACGGGTAATTTTGATACTGCTAACAACTTTAATGTCATAAATGGTCTAACTGGAATTCCCGAATCTGTGGTTGCAGGGGATTTTAACGGCGACGGCAAACTCGATTTAGCCACGTCTAACTACTTGACTAACTACCTTTCAGTCTTGTCAGGAGATGGTACGGGTAAATTTGGTAATCTCAGCAAATTTACAATCCCGGATACGGCAGCATATGTTTCTATGATTGCGAGAGATTTTAATGCTGACGGCAAGTTGGATATAGCTACAGCTTCCGGTCAAACTGTCTCGGTTCTGCTGAATACATCGAATACAGTTAATTTCGGTGCGGCAACTTACAGCAGCGTGGAAGGAACAACAGACACAGTAGTTAATATTCCCGTCAACATCACCGGTGGCACTCCCTTAAACGATGTAGTTGTGCCAATTCTCCTCGACTCCACTAGCACAGCCACCCAAAATACAGACTACACCTTTTCCCCTACTTCGATTACATTCCCCGCAGGTGCAACAGGTGACGCACTCACCAAGAATGTTGCAGTTACTATCAAGCCTGACAATCTCTCTGAAAACCCCGAAACTGTAATTTTCAACCTTGGCACAATTACCGGTGGCATTGCGGGCTTCACAAAAAAAACAACTCTAACTATTTCAGATCGAGTTTCTGTTGCTTATGCCATTACCGCCGATACTGCCACCATTGATGAAGGCAATAGCGGCAAAAAACCTCTAACTTTCACTGTGACTCGCAGCAACGTCACTAACGGGGCAAGTAGCGTCAAATATGCAATAGCAGGAACTGCTACCAACGGCAGCGATTATAACAATATCGGCGGCACTTCTGGGGCAAAAACTGCTACTGGCACGATTAATTTTGCGACAGGTGAAACATCAAAAACCATCACTCTGGATGTGTTGGGCGACACCACGGTGGAACCCGATGAAACTATTGCAGTCACCCTGTCAGATGCCACAGGTATTGCAGCGGTAACACCGACAATTACCGCTGATACCGCTACCACAACTATAATTAATTACACTGCACCAACACCAGTTACAACACCAACACCAGTTACAACGCCGACGCCAGTTACAACGCCAACACCAGTTACAACGCCGACCCCAGTTACAACGCCAACACCAGTTACAACGCCGACCCCAGTTACAACGCCGACGCCAGTTACAACGCCAACACCAGTTACAACGCCGACCCCAGTTACAACGCCGACCCCAGTTACAACGCCAACACCGATACTAATTGCAACACCAACACCAACGCCAACACCAACGCCAACACCAACACCAACGCCAACACCAACGCCTACACCAACGCCTACACCAACACCAATTACAACGCCAACACCAACGCCATTGGTAACGCCGACACCAAGTTCAACTGAAATTGATTGCATTTGCAATACTATTCAATATCCAAATTTGGATTTACCCAATGAAGCTGAAAATATTATCGCCAGCAATGGCAGCGGTAACATCCAGTTTGGTACTCCCGATAATGACGCTTTTTACGGCAGTTCAAATCCGAACATATTCGATGCGGGTTTCGGTAATGACAACTTATACGGAGGCGAAAACAACGATACTTTTTACGGGAATAAACAAAATGATTTTGTTAGCGGCGATCGGGGAAATGATACCCTGTCTGGTGGCAAAAATAATGACATCATTTTGGGCGGTGAAGGTGAAGATCTCATTTTTGGCGATCGGGGCAATGATTCAATCAATGGCAAGGAAGATAACGACTTACTTTTTGGTAATGAAGGTGCTGATTTTATCGACGGCGGTAAAGGCAATGATATCGGCTATGGGGGTGAGGGAAATGATATTATCTTTGGTAGCGAAGGTGAGGATAGTCTTTACGGTAACTTCGGAGATGATAGTATCTGCGGAGGTGCTGGCAATGATTTCTTAAACGGAAATCAAAATAACGATTTGCTAGACGGATGCCTTGGGAATGACACTCTTTATGGTGGCAATGGTAACGATACATTGCTGGGAGGTAGCGGTGATGATATTTTGTTTGGCAGTCGCGGTGATGACAGTTTGAATGGCGGTGATGGCACTGACCTTTTGTTCGGAGGTAATGGTGATGATTTGCTCACAGGGGGTTTGGGAAGTGATATTTTGTCAGGAGGTGCTGGGAATGATAAATTCTTGCTATCTACCAATTCTGGCATCGATACTATCTTGGATTTTGAGGATGGCAAAGATTTGCTAATACTCGCTAACAATCTCACTTTCTCGCAACTGTCAATTACTCAAGAAAACAGTTCAACTTTCATCCGTTTGTCCGCAAATAATCAGATTTTAGCCTCTCTGAATGGGGTATCTGCCAGCTTGATTAATGCAAGCAATTTCAACTTAGCTTAGAGTCTGATACTAAATTCGGGTTAGTCACCCCCTTTATTGTCTGTAGGGTGCGTCGCGAGTGAGATTTTTTTACATAGCGAAAATTGTTCGTGGCGACGCACCCTACTTCTACTAAGGTACGTAGTTGCGCGAAGAGCGCTCTTTATAAGTATTAGGAAAGAGCGCTCTTCGCGCAACTACGTACCTAATTTGTCTGACGACAATAAAACCGCCCTGCTTCTTAAGGGGGGTTAGGGGGGATCTGGGCCTAATCGTTAAACAACAGTCTCTGACTGGGTTTGACGTTAAGTTGACACTCTTGGAGTGTCCCTACGGCGATCGATCTAAAATCCATTTCAGCTAATTTTGCGCTTCATTTTGCGTTTCGCCGCACCCATACCTAAAAAGCTCAATCCTACTAAAGTACCGAACCAAGTAGAAGGTTCTGGTACAGCTTCTGCATTCTGAAACGAGGCTTTAATGGCGATCGCATCATTAGCGCACTCGGCAAACAAGTTAGCAATATAACTCCCAGAAGGGATGGCGGATTTATTGAAACTAAATCCGATTGTTTGAGAACCTACGGCATTAAATTGACGGAAATTCAGACCGAGAGTGCTCAAAGTTGCTGGAGTTAAAAAATTGATATCTGCAACTTTTGTACCCGTAGCAATTGAGTTGAGAACAGTCCAGTTTCCGTTTTGGTTAAGATACGGGTCAGTCGCTGCTAAATCGCCCATAGATGGAGTTCCGCCCTGAGATGCAACCGTCGTGTTGAATTGATTTAAATTGGTAAACCCAGAGTTAGTTTCGGTGACATTTTTAGCGGCAACATTGCTGTAAACGCCTGTTGTAGCGACTCCTGAGTCATTCCCGGCGGCAAAGCGAACGGCAAATAAGCTGCGATTTGCGTTAGCTGTATCGAAGTTTTGACCTGAAAAATTGAAGAACAAATCGCCGTAGTTGATGTTACCTCTGGCAGCGGCGCTGTCGGCATATCCGGCTAAACTGAGATTGGAATTGATGGCGACGAAGGCTGTATCTGATGTTTCTTTGACGGCGATGCCGTAAAATTCAAATTCGCCGCCGCCGATTTGGGGGCCTGTTACGCCGTCGTTGAAGGAGTCGATCGCATAATTCCAGCCGTTAGATAGGGTTGCTGCTGTAGCCTGTTGTGGCTGTAGTGCGATCGCTCCACAGACAACAGCCGCTGAGTAAGCCAAGTAAATGCTACTTTTAGCAATGAATTTCATAAAAGCTCCCTGATGACTGAGTTTAAAATTATTAAGTCTGCTAGCTCGATGCTCTTTATTTTTAGTAAATCACAGATTCCGGCAGATTTTCTTAAAGTTTTGGTAAAGCTTTTGTCGGGTGGATTGCGTAATCTCAACGAGGTAAAAAATAACCCAATAATACCCGTAAGTAAATAATAAACTCCCGCCACAACGAGCACAACATTACTCCAACGCATTACCCACACAGGTTTACTCAACAAAACCGAGCTTGCTTGAATAAACCTGCGAACAAACTAGCAAATAAAATTACCGCGGTATAACCCAAACCATAGCTAATCATTGGCACCGTACTGAGAAACGGCGAACTGCTACCAGCCACTGTTAATACCCCACACAGCACCGGAATCGCACAGGGAGAGAGATGTTATACCATTTATAAAAAATCTCGATCCAAAAAAAGCTCCTAGGTGCTGATTGTCACAAAATTTAGGCTAGCTGTGGCGACAATCATTTTCTCAAAATAGATTTTATTCGCCCATTATTTGTATAAATACAGTTCTGTTTCGCGGCCCGTCTAAGTCAAAAAATAACACAGATTGCCAAGTCCCTAGTGCTAATTTACCTTGAGTAACTGGAATTACTTCGCTGGTACTGAGTGTCATTGCCATCAGGTGAGAGTGAGCGTTGATCGGTTCGTCTGGTGGAACTATTCTTAAATGCAAGTCGTTGTGCAGGTATTTGTCGCCAGGAGGTGCTAATTTTGCCAAATATACTTTAATGTCTGCTAGCAATCTTTCTTCGTTTTCATTAATTGCTAGAGCTGTAGTCGTGTGTCTGGAAAATACTAGGACTTGTCCATTTTTTACGGCACTGCTGTCAAGAAGCTGGACAATTTGATCTGTGATATTATAAATCCCGATGCCGGATTCTGTGAATATTTCGATTGTTTGATTAATGATTTTCATAACTTGTCTGCGATCTCCAGCCCTGTTCAATAATTATAATAAAGAGTAAATTTTAAATCTAAAAATAGAATATCTCAAATCGATGCTCCTCTCTTTGGGCCGATCGCGCGTTTTAAGAACAGTCAAAAATCTTCCTGCAATATATCACAGCAGGCATCGCGGGTTCATTGTAACTCGGGCGGTGGTTTCTGCAATTGAAGCGCTGCACCAATCGAGCGAATTTTTCCTGACTCTTAACCTATCGCCGAGAGTTCGTTGACGATCTTGACTTTTCCCTTGAGCACCGATCGCAACAGGCGGTTGATTGAATGTCTGTCTTGCTCGTCGAGACAGTCATCCAAAACCGCGGCCATCAAACCGTAGCGATCGGCTAAAGTCAAACTCCCTGTATCGGTAACAGAGGCAAGTATTTCGGAAATAGCGCCGGGGATAAGTTGAACTAAAAACATGAGATGTTCCCTGAATTCGATACTTGTATCATCTCTCGTTCTCAAAAAATCAAGAGTGACCGTGGCATAGCAGAGAACGTGATGTTTTGAGGCTAAGTGTGTGATAGCCGTGGAGCTTATTGTGTGACGAGCGGCGCTTGAAGTCTGCGATCGCCGTCACAAAATTATTTTAGATCCTCGGGCTTGGGCCTCTGGCTTCCCAAATCTAAAGATTTATAGCGATTTTTAAGCTGTGCCGGTTTATTTACCCATTAGCCATGTATAAAACGCATTGCTGTGATGCGAAAACATCATACAAGTTAATATTTTGTAAAATTAGCTACGAATATTTACGGTCACGCCCTTTACATTAGTTCATAACAAAGGTGCATCGAAACCCAGCGATCGAACCATCGGTAGCAACTATAACCATAAATAGTTTGGCGGCCTTCGAGACAGCGCCCAGAAAAGCTCAAGTATACAGAAGACCAACAATGCTTAAAAGAAAGTCGCTCTAGTAACTAAATATACAGTTTTAAATCCATACGGTCATTAAGGTTAGCAGGAAACACACATTTTATGTTACAAGTCAATATCTCAAGGAATAAACCAGCACCGAGGGTAAACCGATGACCCAAACAGTAGAACCAAAAGCCAGCTTGAATAAGTTTGAAAAACTCAAAGCCGAAAAAGATGGCTTATCCGTCAAAGCTGAACTAGACCGCTTTGCCGAAATCGGCTGGGAAGCAATGGACGAAACCGATCGCGAGCACCGCCTCAAATGGCTCGGGATTTTCTTTCGGCCAGTAACTCCGGGCAAATTCATGATGCGGCTGCGGTTGCCCAACGGCGTCATTACCAGCAATCAAACTAGAACATTAGCAGAAATAGTACAGCGCTACGGCCCGGACGGCAGCGCCGACATCACCACCAGACAAAACTTACAACTGCGCGGAGTTCGGATCGAAGACGTGCCCGACATCTTCCGCCGCCTCAAAGAAGCGGGGATGACCAGCATTCAGTCTGGTATGGACAATGTGCGCAACATCACCGGTTCCCCAGTCGCGGGTTTGGATGCGGACGAACTGATAGATACGTGGGAATTGGCGAATCAAGTCCAAGACATGATTACCAATAGCGGCGAAGGCAACCCAGAGTTTTCAAATTTGCCGAGAAAGTTTAATATTGCGATCGCAGGCTGCCGAGATAACTCAGTCCACGCCGAAATCAACGACATCGCCTTCGTCCCCGCTTACTCTGACGGCAACATCGGCTTTAACGTTTTGGTCGGCGGCTTCTTCTCCGCCAAGCGCTGCGAAGCGGCAATTCCTCTCAACGTCTGGGCTAGTCCTAGCGATGTTGTGGATTTGTGCAGAGCCATTTTAACTGTATATCGCGATCGAGGCCCGAGAGCAAACCGCCAAAAATCCCGCTTGATGTGGCTGATTGACGAACTCGGTATCGAACAATTCCGCGCCGCCGTCGAACAACAAGTAGGCCGTACTTTGCCGAACGCCGCCGCCAAAGATGAAATCATCTGGGACAAGCGCGACCACATCGGCATCTACGCCCAAAAACAACCAGGGCTCAACTATGTAGGGTTGCACGTTCCCGTCGGACGGCTACAAGCAGCGGATTTGTTCGATTTGGCCAGAATCGCCGAGGTTTACGGCAGCGGCGAACTCAGGCTCACGGTCGAAGAAAACGCAATCGTCCCCAACGTTCCCGACTCGCGGCTGGAATCGCTGGTCAAAGAACCGCTGTTGCAGCGTTTTTCGATCGACCCCGCACCCCTGATGCGCGCCTTGGTTTCCTGCACCGGCTCGAAGTTTTGCAACTTCGCCCTGATCGAAACCAAAGCCCGTTCCGTCGCCATGATTCGGGAACTCGAAGCCGAACTGTCCGTTCCCAAACCGGTCAGAATTCACTGGACGGGTTGCCCCAATTCCTGCGCTCAACCCCAGGTAGCCGACATCGGTTTGATGGGTACAAAAGTTCGCAAGAACGGCAAAACCCTCGAAGGTGTGGACATCTACATGGGAGGCACAGTTGGCAAAGATGCTCATTTGGGTACTTGCGTTCAAAAAAGCATTCCTTGTGAAGACCTCAAACCAGTGCTGCATCAACTGTTAATCGAGCACTTTGGGGCTGTTCCCAATCAAGGGGATGTGGCTGCCCTCAACAGGCAACTGCAACTAACGGTTGAGAGGGATGAAACGGCTTTGGTGGCCAAACCTCAGACATCTACTGTCATTTTCGCTCGATCGGGCAAAGAAGTTGCTTGCAGCGAAGATGAGTTCATTCTCGACGTTGCCGAACGTGCCGGAATCGAACTCGAAAGCAGTTGCCGGTCGGGAACCTGCGGCACCTGCAAGCAGCAACTCCTAGAAGGCAAAACCGTCTACGACAGCCAACCCGACGCGGCCTCCGATTTAGAACCAGGGTTCATCTTAGCTTGTAGCGCGCGGGCGATCGGCAAAGTGTCGATCGACGCTTGAGCGCACAATGTGAGATGCTAGACCGCCAGACAGAATTATGTCTCACATCTCACATTCTCACAATCTCAAAGTACACAAACCATAATTCAAGACAAATGAGCAACCTTTCCAGAAGAAAATTCATCATCACCGCCGGAGCAACAGCAGCCGGTACCCTCCTCGCCCACGGTTGCAGTTCCGGTTCCACCACTTCTAGCGGAGGTGCCACCCCCGCAGCCGGTGGCGCATCACCCAGCGCCGCCCCAGCAGTCAACGTCAACCCCGCCGACGCCCCCGAAGTTACCGCAGCCAAAATCGGATTCATCGCCCTCACCGACTCAGCGCCCTTAATCATCGCCCAAGAAAAAGGGTTATTTGCCAAGTACGGCATGAAAGACGTACAAGTTACCAAACAAGCATCTTGGCCAGTTACTCGCGACAACTTAGAACTCGGTTCCGAAAAAGGCGGCCTTGACGGAGCTCACATCCTCTCGCCAATGCCTTACCAAATGACCTTAGGCACAATTACCAAAGGCAATCAACCAGTGCCGATGAACATTGTCGCCCGGTTAAATACTAACGGTCAAGCCATCTCCGTAAGCAAAAAATACCTAGATTTAAAAGTAGGTACAGACAGCAAACCACTCAAAGCAGCCCTCGCCAATCAAAAAATTGCTGTTACCTTTCCCGGTGGCACCCACGATTTGTGGATGCGCTATTGGTTAGCAGCCGGTGGCATCGATCCTAATACAGATGTTTCTGTTATTCCCGTACCGCCTCCTCAGATGGTAGCTAACATGAAATCCGGCAGCATGGAAGCATTTTGCGTAGGCGAACCTTGGAATGCCCAGCTCGTTACTCAAAAAGTTGGATACACCGCCTTAGTAACCGGAGAACTCTGGAAAGATCACCCAGAAAAAGCCTTAACTTTAAGAGCAGATTGGGTTGCCAAAAATCCTAAAGCTACTAAAGCAATTACAATGGCCGTACTGGAAGCCCAGCAGTGGTGCGATAAGCCAGAAAATAAAGATGAGATGTGCCAAATCATCTCTCAAGATAAGTGGTTGAAAGTACCACTTGCAGATATTGCAGGTCGCATGAAAGGTCAAATTGACTACGGTACCGGCCGAGTTGAAGCCGCTAGTTTAGTAGCAATGAAATTCTGGGCTGACAACGCATCCTATCCCTACAAGAGCCACGATGCTTGGTTCATCACCGAAAATATTCGCTGGGGTTATATGCCGGCAACTACCGACATCAAAGCCACGGTTGATAAAGTTAACCGCGAAGATATTTGGAAAGCAGCAGCGACAGCACTTGGTGTTCCCGCTGCCCAAATTCCTGCTACCAGTTCTCGCGGCGTCGAAACCTTCTTTGACGGCGTGAAATTTGACCCAGACAAACCAGAAGAATATCTGAAGGCTTTGACAATCAAGAAAGCATAATCGGAAACTCAACTGTGCTAATGGTTAACACCTTGAAATTAACCATTAGCCCGTAAATCGATTGAGGCTTTAAGACTGGGAATTTGGGATTTAAAACCAGCCTACAAAATAGCAGATTGTTCCCAAATTTCTAATTTCTAATCAGAGCATCTATAAACAATTATCCATTCAGAGCTAGTTCCTAACAGCAAATAGACAAATGGCAACCAACCTCTCTGTTTCTAAAAGTAAAAATCCAGCAAATTTCATTGTGGATTATTTTCACAAAAATAGCAAAAAAATTCTCCGCCCGCTAGTCGCGATTACAGTTCTGCTAGTAGTTTGGCAAATCCTCTGCCACGACCCCACATCCACCTTGCCCGGCCCGATTAAAGCAGTTCAAGAAAGCTGGAATTTGATTATCAATCCGTTCTTCGATAACGGTGGTACCGACAAAGGTTTATTTTGGCAATTAGCAGCCAGCTTGCAACGGGTGGCGATCGGCTTTACTCTAGCAGCAGTTCTCGGCATTGGTTTAGGAATATTAATCGGTACAAACTCTTTAATGTTCGATGCTTTAGACCCGCTGTTTCAAGTATTCAGAACAATCCCGCCCTTGGCTTGGCTACCGATCGCCCTGGCGGTATTTCAACAGTTCAATCCCTTTGAAGGCTTGGGGCTGAAAGCTAACGAAGTTTCAGCGCTTTTCGTAATCTTGATTACCGCAATCTGGCCGATTCTGATTAACACCACAGTCGGCGTTCAACAAATACCTCAAGACTACAGAAACGTCGCCCGCGTGTTGCGCCTCCCCAACCAAAAATACTTCTGGAAAATCTTGCTACCGTCTTCTGTTCCTTACATCTTCACAGGATTGAGAATTGGTATCGGTTTGTCTTGGTTGGCGATCGTAGCTGCGGAAATGTTAGTCGGTGGTGTCGGTATCGGCTTCTTCATCTGGGACGCTTACAACAGTTCTCGACTCAGCGCGGTGATTCTGGCGGTGCTTTATGTAGGAATCGTCGGTTTGATTTTAGACAGACTTGTAGGTTTCATCGCTTCCAAAGTTGTTCCTGAAGAACAAAAATAGAATTTGGGCATCGGGAATGGGGAATGGGGCATCGGGAATGGGGAATGGGCCAAACAGGGCAGAGGGCATGGGGAATGGGCCGGAGCTGGGCATAGTTAATAGTTAATAGTTAGTAGTTAATAGTTAGTCATTTCTCTAATAACAAATAACCAATAACCAATAACCAATGCCCTGCGCAAGCCAATGCCCCATCCCCAATGCCCTGCGCAAGCCAATGCCCAATGCCCAATGACCAATGCCCAAATTAAAAATCAGCATCTACAAAATACAAACTAACCTAAAAATATCATGTCAATACTTATTGAAGTAGATCACGTCGATCGCGTATTTAACTTGCCAAATGGCGAGCAATACATCGCTCTCAAAAATATCGAACTTAAAATTAAAAAGGGAGAATTTATCACCTTAATCGGACACTCCGGTTGTGGTAAATCTACACTGCTAAATATCATCGCCGGACTGGACACAGCAAGTCAGGGCGGGATCACTTTAGAAGGCCGCGAAGTCCGCGAGCCAGGCCCGGATAGAATGGTGGTGTTTCAAAATTACTCGCTGCTACCTTGGCTGACGGTGCGCGAAAATATTGCTCTAGCAGTAGATGAAATTTACAGCGGCAACTCCAAAGAAGACCGCGAGTTGGTAATCGAATACCACATAAAATTGGTGGGACTGGGGGCGGCAGCCAACAAACGTCCCGGCGAAATTTCTGGGGGGATGAAACAACGAGTTGCGATCGCCCGCGCCCTGGCAATTCGCCCAAAATTGCTGCTGCTAGACGAACCGTTCGGCGCCCTCGATGCTTTAACTCGCGGCGGTTTGCAAGACCAATTGATGAACATTTGCGAAGAAAGCAAAGTCACTAGCGTGATGGTAACTCACGACGTGGATGAAGCTTTGTTGCTGAGCGATCGCATTGTGATGCTGACCAACGGCCCGGAAGCGCAAATCGGACAAATTCTGGAAGTGAATATCCCCCGCCCGCGCAAGCGCATGGAAGTCGTCAACCATCCGAGTTACTACGCCCTGCGCAACGAAATGGTTTACTTCCTCAACCAGCAAAAACGGGTGAAACAGCGCCGGGCCAAACAACAAGCCCCAGCCGTAGTGATCGCCCGCAACGGCCTAGAAAAAGTCAACCTAGACATCGGCTTTATTCCCCTCACCGACTGCGCGCCCTTAGTCGTAGCCAAAGAAAAAGGATTCTTCAAAGCCCACGGCTTAGAAGAAGTCACCCTCGTGCGCGAACCTAGCTGGAAAGAAATTGCTAAAGGTATTGCCGAAGGACGGCTGGACGCGGCGCAAATGGTCGCAGGAATGCCGATCGCCATGCTGTTGGGCTTGGACGGCGCAGCACCGGTTCCCGTCAACAGCGCCTTAACCCTGTCCCGCAACGGTAACTCGATTATTTTCGGGAAACACCTCTACGACCAAGGTATTCGCACCTTAAAGGATTTCAAAGCTTCGATCGCCAAGACCCCGGATCAAGTACACACCTTGGGGATGGTGCACTCAGCCTCCATGCACAATCTGCTGTTCCGCTACTGGCTGGCCGCCGGCGGTATTGACCCCGACTTGGATGTAGCCTTGACCATGCTTCCTCCCCCGCAGATGGTATCGAACTTAAAAGCAGGAAACATTGACGGCTACTGCGCCGGCGACCCTTGGAACTCCAAAGCAGTCAACGACGGTACAGGTTTTGCGATCGCCCGTTCCCTGGATATTCTGCCCGGACACATCGAAAAAGTTCTCGGCGTTAGCGAAGATTGGGCTCAGAAATATCCTAAAACCCACGTCGCCCTCGTTAAAGCGCTTTTGGAAGCCTGCGAATATTGCGACGACCGCCGCAACCGCGAAGAAATCCTACAACTGATTTGTCAAGAACAATACATCGGCGCCGATCCCAAAGACATCCGTCCGGGGTTCCTCGACCCGTACAACTCAGGTACAGAGGCACAGCCCGAAATGCTCTACAATTTCAACCAGTTCTATGTTGACAAAACCAATTGTCCAGACCGCCTAGAAATGGTGTGGGTGATGGCGCAGATGGCCCGCTGGGGACTGATTCCGTTCCCGAAAAACTGGGTGGAAGTTGTCGATCGAGTTTTGCGACCCGATGTGTTCGGTCAAGCAGTACGCGAGTTGGGTTTGCCGGATATCGCCAGAGCCCGCCGGACGATCGAACTATTTGACGGCGCAGTCTTTAATGCCGACGACCCGATCGACTATCTTCAAAAAGTCAAAATCAAGCGCGGCGTCCGCATTGAAGAAATCTTAATTGAACAAATAGGCAGTCAGTGTTCCATCAGACAGCCAGCATAACTAACAGATAGGAAGAGGGAGTGAAGAGCAAGGAATCAGGAAACAAGACTCCACATTTCCCGCTTCCTAATTACCTCTTTTGCCAACCCTCAATCCTAAATTATCATGTCTAATCCCCCAAACCCTAAACCCAATCCTGAAAATATGCAAACTCTCAAAACGCCCCAAGCAACTAAAATTCAAACGGAAAAATCAGGCTTTTTGACTATTAAAGATGTATCAAAAGTCTACCCAAACCAGAAAGAACCCGAAAAACCTTTCGTAATTCTCGACGGTGTAAACCTGACGATTAATGAAGGCGAATTTATTTGTTTGATCGGTCACTCCGGCTGCGGCAAATCAACCTTGCTTAACATGATTGCCGGATTCAACGGGCCGACCAGCGGAGAAGTTGCTCTCGCAGGTGCGCGGATTACTGAACCAGGTCCCGATCGCATGGTGGTATTCCAAAACTACTCGCTGCTACCGTGGCTGACTGCGACTGAAAACATCCACCTCGGCGTTGAAACTGTTTACGCAGACAAGTCCGCAGAGGAACACGACAAGATCGTCAAAGATAACCTGGAATTAGTGGGTCTCACCGAAGCTTGCCACAAAAGACCGGGCCAGTTGTCCGGCGGTATGAAACAGCGGGTGGCGATCGCCCGCGCCCTAGCAACTCGCCCCAAACTGTTGATTTTGGACGAACCTTTCGGAGCTCTCGATCCGATTACCAGGGAAGAGTTGCAGGAAGAATTGCTGAAAATCTGGCGGGAGTACAAAATTACGATCGTGATGATTACTCACGATATTGATGAAGCTTTGTTTTTAGCCGATCGGATCGTAATGATGACCAACGGCCCTGCTGCATCGATCGGCGAAGATGTGCACATTCCCTTCAGCCGTCCCCGCAACCGCACGCGGATTATGGAAGACCCGAAATACTACGAACTGCGCAACTTTGCTTTAGAGTTCCTATTCTCTCGCTACGCCCACCACGAAGAGGATACAACAGAGTCGGCTCTCGCTCCCGTCGTCCTGCCATTACCCGCTAGCAAAAAGCCAGGGGCTACTGCTGACAAGCCTATGCCGCCGGTATCCTTTGTGCCTCACGCTGCACAACCCATAGAAGCCTCGCCAATCAAAGGCGCCGTCCTAGCAATTTCGTGGTCGATCGCCATGGCGACTTTAGCTGCTGTCAATACATCTGCTGTTTCCAGCCAACTCAAGCAAGCCAAGATAGCAGCAACTACACCGGCACCAACCGCGACGGCGGTTGTCAGTTCTCCCCCCAGCCCTGCACCGATTGTTGCTAGCCCCGCACCGACGGCGGCTGCAAGTCCTGCATCAATTGTTGCAAGCCCCGCACCGACGGCTGCAAGTCCTGCACCGATTGCTACTGCAAGTCCTGCATCGATTGCTACTGCAAGTCCTGCATCGATTGCTACTGCAAGCCCCGCATCGATTGCTACTGCAAGTCCTGCATCGATCGCTACTGCAAGCCCCGCATCGATCGCTAGCCCAGCACCGAGTGCTGTTGCAAAAACAGCCAGCCCAGCACCGAGTGCTGCTGCAAGTCCAGTCGCCGCATCTACTGGACTCAGTAGTTCCGCTTCCGGAATTTCTGACAAAGCCGAACTCGATGCGATCGGAAACCAGCTATATGCACAAATTGACCAAAATTGGAAGACAAATCCGACATTTACCCAAAGTTTGACTTATCGGGTCAAAGTGAAACAAAACGGCGATATCGTACAGTTCGAGCCCACAAATAAAGCAGCTAAAGATTTCGTCAAAGAAACTCCTCTGCCGGTTTTGCAAGCGACCGCCGGTGCCGCAGCAGGCGCTCAAAAAACTGCTGATTTCCAAGTAACTTTTAGCCCCACCAACGGTGGCGTATTTGAAGTTAAAGCAGCGAAGTAGTAACTTATACCTTTTTCGATTTTGGATTGGGAATGAGATCGCCCGCGGCTCCACTAATGTAAAAGTGGTTTGATTGTTCCGAATGCAATTCCTTGTTCCTGAGAAATTACATTCGGAACGCTCAAACCAATCTTAGTATGGTCGTTTGTTGCGGACATGATACGATAGCCTAACCCTCGATTCTTTAGTCTGCTTGAAGCAGACAGAGTTTGTGGTTGAAACCGCCACTAAATCCAGGGGTCGCTAACACCGAATTTGGTATAACAAGAGTTAGGTCTTATTCCCTATGTTTGAGGGGGGATTTAGGATCGGGGACAAGCTGGCTATAATGTAGAGCGATCGCGAATTTTAGTCAGGTAGCGGTTAATTTAGAATCAGGGTATTTTCCGCTTATGTAAAGCATTTTTGCGGTAATTTGGTAATTTTTGATACATTATTGGCCGGAGCCCTCTGTTGCGACTATAATGACGAATTACGAATTATCCATTAGCTTTCAAAAATTAGCATCTAAAATCACCAGATGGAAACTATAAAAACTCTTTGCCCTTACTGCGGTGTAGGTTGCGGTCTAGAAGTTGTTCCCGACAAAAAACAAACTTGGAAAGTTCGGGGCGATCGCAATCACCCATCCAGCCAGGGTATGGTTTGTATTAAGGGAGCAACGGTAACAGAGTCTATTCGGAGCGATCGGTTACTTTATCCGATGATGCGAGAGACTCTCGACCAACCGTTCCGCCGTGCTAGTTGGGACGAAGCTCTCGATGCCATTGTTAACCGCATCCAGACAATTCGCAGCAGCAGCGGCCCTGACGCTCTGTGTGTTTACGGTTCCGGTCAATTCGCTACAGAAGATTATTATATTGCTCAGAAACTGATCAAAGGTTGTCTGGGCACTAATAATTTTGATGCGAATTCTCGCTTGTGTATGTCCTCAGCAGTTTCGGGATACGTTCAAAGTTTTGGCTCGGACGGGCCGCCTTGCTGTTACGACGATTTAGAGTTAACAGATTGCGCTTTTATTATCGGCAGCAACACAGCAGAATGTCATCCAATTGTATTTAATCGATTAGCAAAGTACCACAAAAAAAACCCCAATGTCAAGATGGTTGTGGTAGATCCGAGGCGGACTCCGACTGCTGAAGCTGCCGATTTACACTTGGCAATTAAACCGGGGACGGATATAGATTTACTCAACGGAATTGCGTATTTGCTGTTGCGAAAACGGGCAATAGATCCGGAGTTTATTGAACAATGCACGGCAAATTTTGCAGTTTTTGCTGAAGTTATCAGCAGCTACACGCCGGATTTTGTAGCCTCGCGCTGTGGCATTACTGTCAGCGAGTTAGAAACGGCCGCCAACTATTGGGAACAGTCGCAGCGGGTTTTGTCTCTGTGGTCGATGGGCATCAACCAATCCTCCGAAGGTACCGCAAAGGTGCGATCGCTGATTAATTTGCACTTGATGACAGGTCAAATCGGCAAACCAGGATGCGGCCCGTTTTCCCTGACGGGCCAGCCCAATGCCATGGGAGGCCGGGAAGCGGGAGGACTTTCTCATTTACTCCCGGGCTACCGCTTTATCAAAAATGTCGAACACAGAACCCAAGTCGAGGAGTTTTGGGGCATCGCACCGGGCAGTATTTCTCCCAACCCCGGCCGCAATGCTTGGGAAATGATTACGGGTTTGGAAACTGGTGATGTAGAGTTGCTGTGGATTGCAGCCACCAATCCCGTGGTGAGTATGCCGGATTTGGAACGCACAAAAGCTGCTTTGCTGCGATCGCCCTTTACGGTTTATCAAGAAGCATACTATCCCACAGAAACCTCAGCCTACGCTCACATCTTGCTGCCGGCAACCCAGTGGAGCGAAAAAACCGGAGTGATGACCAATTCAGAACGCCGCGTGACCCTTTGTCCCGGTTTCGACGCACCCTCCGGGGAAGCGCGCGACGACTGGAAGATTTTCGCAGAAGTCGGCCGCCGGTTGGGTTTTGCCGAACACTTTGCTTTCGACAGCAGCGCTGACATATACAAAGAGTACGTCCAGTTGACAGCGGGCAGACCTTGCGACATGACAGGCCTCAGCCACGAGTATTTGCGCGGACACGGCCCGCAGCAGTGGCCGTGTCCCGAAAATGAGCCTCCGCATCCAGCCAGCGAAGCGAAACGGCTGTATACTGACAGGCGTTTTCACACTCCCGACGCCCGGGCGAGATTTTCGGCATATCACTCGCGGGGACTAGCTGAACCTCCCGATCCTAGCTATCCGTTTGTATTGACGACGGGGAGAGTTTACGGGCACTGGCACACAATGACGCGCACGGGGAGAACCGACAAAATTAATCAATTGCACCCGCAACCATTTTTGGAAATTCACCCTCGGGATGCTGCTAAATTGCAGATCAAGGAGGGTGATTTGCTAGAAGTGCGATCGCGCCGCGGCAAGGCGCAGTTTCCAGCAAAAATCACCAAGGCGATCGCCCCTGGTACGCTATTTGTACCAATGCACTGGGGTTCACTGTGGGCAGAATCGGCTGAAGCCAATGCCATGACTCATGCTGCAAGCTGTCCGGACTCCAAACAGCCCGAGTTAAAAGCTTGTGCGGTGCAGTTGGTACTCGTGGGCGCAGAAACTGGGCCCGAAGTTGTCGCAGAAGTTGGGGAATTTAATTGGGCAAAATCCACCGTCACAGTCTCGAATTGAGCTAATGTCCAATTTGACCTCGGTTTCTTGCCACAGACTCGCATAAAATCCTTGTGGTTTGTCAAGAAACCCGGTTGCTGGGCTATTGCTGCGATCGAATATCAGGGCGCTATACAGTTCGTCAAAACCTGTCCGAGCCATTTTGAGCTGTTATCCACGCTACATAATAAATCTCCCATCCAAAATTCGCAATTTCGCTTTTTGATTTGATAATTGACAATGACTTACTGCATAAGGGTTTGGAGTTATTTCGCCCAGGAATTCAAAGTTGGGAAACGATCGCATCAAAAATCGAAAATCGTTATGGGATGGCGCAGTCCCTCGCAAAACCAGGCAATAAAAAAAATAAATGTATTTACAATCAGTTTTTCCTGCTTGAGGCTGGGTTTTTCCTTCTTCCTTGCTTCAGTTTTTTAGCCTCCCACCCTAGCCCAAGCGCCTTCTTGTTCTTTTTAATGAATGGGCGGATCAGAAAATTGCAGTTTGCACCTATAGGTGCTATGATATTTTTATAAGGCTTTATTTTCGGCAGTACAGTTCGTTCGATCGGCGTTCCTCCGGATTTAAATCTCTACAACCTCGATTCTGGAGAATGTTCAATGTCAATCTATGTCGGCAATTTATCCTACGAAGTAACGCAGGAGCACCTCAGCCAGACTTTTGGAGAATACGGCACAGTAAAGCGCATTCAATTGCCTGCTGACCGCGAAACAGGTCGGATGCGTGGCTTCGCTTTCGTAGAAATGTCTACTGAAGCAGAAGAAACCGCAGCCATTGAGGCTCTTGACGGTGCTGAGTGGATGGGTCGCGACCTCAAGGTCAACAAGGCAAAACCCCGTGAAGAACGTGGTTCTTCCAACAGCGGTAACTGGGGTAACAACGACCGCTCTTCTCGCCGTTACTAAACCCACCCAAGCTAAATTTTTAGCTTGATCGTATATTCAACTGGTAGAAAGCGGAGTCAACAATCGTTATTTGTTGAAAATAGATAGTTAGTTCTGCGATCGTACCACGCGTGATAGTCCTCAAAATATTGCTAGACAATAGTTTGAGGCTTTTTTGTGGCAAAATGCGGTCTAGAACTCGACCGCGGGCCATAAATTCCTAGCTGACGCCAAAAACTGCAAAATCAACCCTCACCGAAAGCCACCTTCCCTACAGCGCGGGTAAGGAACCAAAAAAACCAACCACAGAGTTTCGGGATTGCCAAGTGTACCGAACGATGACAGAATCATCAATAAATGAATGATGAGTAAGTCACGGGTATGCTGAAAAAACTATTTAGACAAATTTATAAGTCAGGCAGTGATCAAAATTTTTTGCATTTTACAGAAAATGTAGAAGTCATAATATCGAAAATTCTATCACTGGCGATGATTGTGGTAATTATCGTCAGTGTTTGTGATTTGATGATTTTTTTAGCAAAAGAATTGTTTAATGACCACGAGACTTTTTTGTTAAAAGATACATTATTTGTCATATTTGGGTTATTTTTAAATGTTTTAATTGCTCTGGAAATCTTGGAAAATATTACCGCTTATCTGAAAAAGCACGTAATTCAAGTAGAGCTAGTTATTGTAACTTCTTTGATAGCAGTATCTCGAAAAATTATCATTCTCGACCTAGAAAAGAAAACCGCAGCCGACTTGATTGGTTTAGCAGCGGCAATTTTCGCACTTTCCATCAGTTACTTGATAGTTAGGTTTGCGAATAAAGAAAAAGATTAATATTGATCGTTAGTGCTGTCGAGAGTTCGCGAACGTCCAACGTCATTAGTTATTAGTGCTGTCGAGAACTCGCGAACGTGATTAGTGATTGGTCATATCAATTCCGTCAAGCCGAGGAATCATTCATCTCTCTCCGATCTCGCTCCGCGTCAAGAGCGTCAAGAGCGGTTAAATCACCTGACGATACAACCCGAATTGATCTCATTAGTCATTCGGAATTGGGAATTGTTAATAACTCAGACCCACTCAGGCTTGGCTTGAAGAATCATTCGCTTTATTTTCTAGAAGAATGGGCGGTTTCAACCGCCATCTTATCTAGATGTCTTCCAACAAACCAGGCGGCGGGACAATTTCAATTCTGCCTTGTTCCAAGTCAACAACTGGCACAATCTCTTGCACAAAAGGAATCAAAATTTTAGTAGATTTAGGCTCTTTAACGCGAATTTTCCGTGGTTTGCGGGTATTTCTGGGATCGGCGTTTGCTGTGGGAGTTTCAGGCCGTTTTGGCTTAGACATTTCTGGGGGGACAACTTCCGGCGCTGTGAGATTAGTTTCTACCTCTAAAAGGTCGTTACCTGCGGGAATAATATCACTTACCTTACCCAAGATTTCGCCGGTTAACTGGTTAAAAACTTCCATACCGATCAAATCTTGGACGTAAAACTCATCAGGTTCGAGGTAAGGTCGATCGCCCTTTTCGATGAACAACTTGCAGCCCCGCAGCGCCTCAGCACCATCGCGGTCTTCAATACCCTCCACCTCTACAGCATACAACCCTTTGCCCGGAATGTAGCGACCGCCCAAAAACTCGATCGGCTCCGGTTCAGTTTTTTTAGGGCGTAAAAGCCACCGCTTCCCCGGCTCAATAAACCTTTCCGGGAAATCAGAATCGGGATAAACTCGCAATTCCCCGTATAAACCTTGAGCTGCTACAATTGTACCGATTTCTATCCACTCAGACATAGATTATATTACTCAAATTGCTAATAATTAGTGATTAGTCAGTAGTCAGTAGTCCTGCCGTCCTGCCGTCCTGCCGTCATTGGTGATTGGCCATTAGGCAATTCTCACCTTCTCCCCCTATTCCTTCTTCTTTTACACCAACCCCGTCCTCAGCGCCACAACTGCTGCTTGCACGCGATCGTCCACAGCCAACTTATTCATAATACCGCGAACATGAGTTTTAATAGTATTTGGACTCAAATAAAGCGCTGCTGCTATTTCCGGGTTGCTGTTACCTTCCACCATTAATCTTAACACCTCCAATTCCCGCTGTGACAACTGACCAAAAGTAGTTGTAGAAGCAGGAATTGGGGGTTTAAGGTGTTCGATCACAGTCCTGGCAATTTGAGGGTCAAGATATGTAGCACCCTCAGCAGCCGCTGCAATCGCCGCTAACAGCCTGTCTATAGAAGCACCTTTGATACAATAAGCATCAGCACCGCTAGAAAGAGCAGCAATAATTTCAGTTTCTGCCGTGTGAGAAGTTAACATTACCACTCTAACGAACGGCAGTTGTGCTTTAATTTGCTGCGTCGCTGCTATGCCATCGAGTCGCGGCAAACCAATATCCATCACAATAATATCAGGTTTGAGTTTCAGTGCCGCTGCTACACCTAAATAACCGTCTTCTGCTTGTCCTACTATTTCTATTTCTGGGGAATCGGCTAAAACTTGCTCTAATCCCAGTTGCATCATCGGATCGTCTTCAACAATTAAAATTCTCATTGTGATTGGTTATTTGTTAAGAGTTATTTGTGATTGGTTATTTGTTACTGGTTATTTGTTACTGGTTATTTGTTACTGGTTATTTGTTACTGGTTATTTGTTACTGGTTATTTGTTA
>NZ_JAUBOJ010000021.1:26558-38512 GCF_036700185.1 Microcoleus sp. BM001215392
TGGTTATTTGTTACTGGTTATTTGTTACTGGTTATTTGTTACTGGTTATTTGTTAGTGGTTATTTGTTAGTGGTTATTTGTTAGTGGTTATTTGTTAGTGGTTCTCCAACAAAATAACAAATAACCAATCACAAATAACTCTTAACTAACTTTTAAAACTTCAACGAATTCGCCGGGCGAAATCCTGGTTTCCGATGCGGACAAAACTGCTAAACCAGTGGTATGGGCGAGGTTAATTAAATTAGCTGAATTTTGGCTGCCGCTAGCAGGCTCAAATTCCCACACTCCGGCAACTAAATGCAGTTTACCCCAAACATAAGTTTCGCGCTTGCCGTGCGATCGCAATTCAGCATGACATCGAGCTGTTACAAACTCCGGGCCCCAAGCATCCGCGCCCAGCCCGGCTATCTTTCGCAAAGCAGGCACAACAAACCGCCAACAGCACACTAAAGCAGAAACCGGATTTCCCGGTAAACCAAAATAGAGACAATCAGAACTTAAAATCGGTGAAGTAGATGCTTGTTTATCTCGTTTAAAGGTAGCAACTGTTAAAGGTTTTCCCGGCTTAATCGCCACAGAACTAATGTGAACTTTGCCTTGTAAATCTGCCAATATTTGCTCAATATAATCGTAATCTCCTACGGAAACACCGCCAGTTGAAAGCACCAAATCTGCTGTCAAAACTGCCTGAGCGATCGCCTTTTTTAGCGCATTTTCATTGTCAGGAATTATCCCCAATCTTATTACTTCACATCCCATCTGTGCCAACAAAACAGTCAAAGCATACTGATTGGAGTCTACCAGTTTACCCGATGCCAAAGGTTGCTCGGGCGATATTAATTCGTCACCCGTTGAAAAAATTGCCACGCGCACGCGCCGATAAACTGGAACTTGAATGCACTGTGCAGTTGCTAACACTGCTATTTCTGGGGCATTGATAACTGTACCGGGAGTTAGCAGCGGTGTTCCTGCTTGATAAAAAGCGCCTTTGTGCCTGACAAATGCTTGCGGTTTTTCAGGAGAAACTAAGATGAAAATGCGATCGCCCTCACGCCTCGTATCTTCCTGCATTACCACCGTATCAGCACCATCCGGCATCATCGCGCCCGTAAAAATTCGGGCTGCTTGGCCCGATTGCACGGTAATTTGAGGTGGATATCCCGCTGGAATCTCCTCAACTATTTCGAGTACCGCTGGTTTTTCGGCGCTGCAATTTTCCACATCAGTAAACCGCACAGCATAGCCATCCATTGCCGAATTGTCCCAATAGGGAAAATCGAGGGAACCCGTCACGGGTGCCGCCAAAATGCGCCCCGATGCTGCCAGCAAGTCTACAGTTTCTACATCCTGCTGACTGTCGAGAGGTTGCGCCAAATTTAGAACGATCGATTCTGCTTCTTTTACCGACAGCATCAGTGTCACCCCGTTTGACAAGACTCTTCTTAGTTTAGCAAATCAGCAGCTATAGTGGAAAAGTATTTTTTGATTTGTCGGCGCTATACCGTCCTTGAGTTTTCCCTCGCTTATGAATATTTGGCGTTCAGCTTTTCGACTCAATTTTTTATCTCTCTTGCTGGTGGGACTTCTGGTTGTCTTGACTCAAATTTCAGGATTACAAGTTAGTGATTTATTCTTTCACCCTTTTTTCTCCCCTAACCCCAATGTCGCCTTATTAACTCGTACCTTTCAAGTGTTATGTACTGTACCAGTCATTGTCTGTAGCTTTAGCTATGGATTTGCTAAAAATATACAACTGCGTTCTTCGGAAAATAGATTTATTATGTTTTCTGCTTTGTTAACTGGCGCATTTCTACTAAATGAAATTTACAGGATTCATCTATATATTAACGCTTTGGGAATTCCCAAGCTAGGAGTTATTTCTCTGTACGCTATATTTGTGTTTTCCTACGGATGGTTTTTTCGGCGAGAACTACAGGCTACTCCCTACAAAATCTTGTTGGCTGGATTGGGATTGTTGTTTTTTGCGATCGGCATCGATGCCCTAAAGTTGGAAGACAAGATATTATCTAGTTTGTTAGAAGGGGTTCCCAAGTTGTTGAGCGAAATCAACATTGCCTTTTATTATTGGTATGTCTGTCAATCTTTCCTGAAAAAAAGTTTTCATAAAAATATGGACGCGTCGTTATAGCTTTGTGATATAATGCTAGCATAAGTGTCCGATCAAATATTCCCGCTTCAAAAATAGCATTCCCCAGTTTGCGATTTACAAAACCTGCATCGCTCGGCATTCATCTGCGATTAAAACACTCCAAGTGCAGCCTCTAAAATACCATGCTAGCAGTCACAATCAACTTTAATGCGATCGCCCAAATCACCGACGACCAATTTTATCAACTGTGTCGCGCCAACCCCGATGTCAAATTTGAACGCAACGCCCAAGGAGAAATAATCGTCATGTCACCCACAGGAGGAGAAACCGGAAATTATAATTCAGAAATCAATGCTGACTTTGTGATTTGGAACAGAAAAACCCAACTGGGAGTTTGTTTCGATTCTTCAACTTGCTTCAAACTAGCCAGCGGTGCGAATCGTTCTCCCGATGTCTCTTGGATCAAAAAGGAAAGATGGGATGCACTCACTCTCGAACAAAAACAAAAATTTCCTCCCATCGCTCCAGATTTTGTCCTAGAGTTGATGTCCCCGACTGACAGTCTCAAAGATACTCAAAACAAAATGCAAGAATACATGGACAACCAAGTAAAATTAGGCTGGTTAATCAACCGCAAAACGCGCCGAGTGGAAATCTACCGCCAAGGACAAGAAAAACAAATTTTGGAATGTCCTACAGAACTTTCAGGAGAAGATATTTTGCCCGGTTTCGTGCTCAATTTGCAAGCACTCTGGCTTTAACTAGACATCCTGAATCTATCAGCGTTTATTTGTGTACTGTTCGTCTAGCCTCAGCGCCTACATCTGCGGTCATAGTTAGTTTAAATCAATTGTACAATTCAAATATTCATTCTTTGGGCAATCGCTGAAATACACACTAAATAATAATTTTATGTTATTGCAACCCCGGCAGCAATTGCAAAGACTGAGATTGCTTCCGGCGTCGCAATGACACATACAGACATTTATTTATTTCAACAATTAAAGACTATTAGATAAAAGTGTCAATTAGTTGTACAATTCATTTAGACGTGCTATATAAAAAGTCTCATGGAAACCAATACAGAAATAACTACAACCACAGGTTTAACCGCCGAACAGCACAAACAGAAAATGCAGCGCCGCCAAGAAGTACAGGCGCAGCGAATCGCTAACGCGGCCCCAGACAAAGGCTTGATAATTGTGAATACGGGTAACGGTAAAGGGAAAACTACGGCGGCTTTGGGCATGGTTGTGCGATCGCTCGGTCACGGCTACCGCGTCGCCATAGTACAATTTATTAAAGGAGCCTGGGAACCCGCCGAAAAAGCCGTTTTTGAACTATGGGAAAAACAGCTAGAATTTCATGCCATGGGTGAAGGTTTTACCTGGGACACGCAAGACCGCGAGCGAGATATCGAAACAGCCCAAAAAGCTTGGCAAAAAGCCCTAACTTTTATTTGTAATCCAGAATTTAAGTTAGTGCTGTTAGATGAAGTTAACATAGCATTAAAAATGGGTTATTTGCAAGTAGAGCAAATTCTCTCCGGCTTAGAACAAAAACCCGCACAAACTCATGTTATTCTTACGGGTAGAGGCGCGCCGCCAGAATTAATCGAACGCGCTGATTTGGTCACGGAAATGACTTTAGTTAAGCATCCATTCCGAGAACAAGGAATTAAAGCTCAAGCAGGCATCGAATATTAATATACTTGGCAGTCAAGACTTTAGTCCTGATTGGCTTAAAGCTGATTAGGAGCAAATTGAATTCCTGACTGCGAACCTGGTTTAGGAGATGGCTCAAGTCATGACTGTCAAGCGATCGCTCCGATCGCAACATAGATGCTATCATAGCAATGCTGGCAATATGAAAGTAAAAGTTGAACCCTTGCCAAACTCGCTCTTCACAGTGATTTCTCCCCCCAACATCTGAGAGTATTTCTGTGCTATTGACAAACCTAAACCCGTTCCTCCGTACTTTCGCGTAGCCGAAGTGTCAGCCTGTGTGAATGGTTGAAATAATTTTTGTACTTGTTCCTGGGTCATCCCAATCCCGGTATCAGTACACTTAAAAATCAACTGTTCGCAATCCCAACTATTCTGATTATTTGTAATTCTTTCAACAGAAAGTGTAATTGTTCCTTTCTGAGTAAACTTAGCAGCATTGCTGAGCAAATTAAATAAAATTTGAGTAAGCTTAGTTTTATCGGAATGCAATTGCCCAATATTATTAGGACACTCCAGATTCAACTGATTGGTGTTTCGCAAAAATAGCGGTTCCACAGTCCTCGCTACATTTTGAACAGCCTCAAATACGTCAAAATCCTCTATTTCTAGTTCCGCGTGACCCGCTTCTATCTTCGATAAGTCTAGAATATCATCAATTAAGGCTAGTAAATGGTGGCCTGAATTGTGAATTCTCTGCAAATCCTCCACAAAATCTGTTTCCCCAAAATCTAAAGCCTCTTCTTGCAGAATTTCGCTATAACCGATAATCGCATTCAGAGGAGTTCGCAGTTCGTGGCTCATGTTAGCTAAAAACTGACTTTTAGCTAAATTAGCTGATTCTGCTGCTTCTTTTGCCTTGTAAAGTTCTGCCTCCGCTTGCAAGCGGTCGGTCACGTCGTGAGCCAGCACTAACTCGGCATTTCTATTATCAAATATTAGGGCATAAGAAGTAATTTCTACATCAATAATTGTGCCGTTTTTTATCTGGTGCTGCCACACACCTGCAAAATCAAGACCGGCATCTACTTGGGATATATTTTTTAGCAATTTCGGCACCTTTTGGGAGGGACGAATGTCTGCCACTGTCATATTGAGAAATTCGTCGCGACTGTAGCCGTAGTGCTTGATAGCAGCGTGGTTGACCGCTATAAATTCCAGAGTTTCTAAGTCGTAAACCCACATCGGATGGGGGTTATTTTTAAACAAAAGTCTGTAGCGTTCTTCTGATGCTCGCAGTTCGGCTTCCGCTTGCTTGCGCTCGGTAATGTCGCGGACAACAGTGCAAATAATCTCGCGGCCGCCGTAGGAAATCAGGCTGGCGCTGACTTCCACATCCACGCAGGAACCGTCTCGGCGGCGGTAGATAACTTCGCCAATTCTGAATTGTTTGTTCGACAGCAAAAACTCGATATTGCTGTCAACTATGTCTTTAGAATAGGCGACGATATCGTAAACACTCAGTTGCGAAATCTCATCAAGAGTGTAACCGAGCAAGTTTCTAAAGGCTGTATTCGCTTCTAAAATGCGTTTGGTTTGAGCGTCCCACAGGAAAATGCAGTCTGTAGCTTGCTCGACTACGGCTCGGTATCGGGCTTTTTCTTCTAGTTGTTCGCCCTCGGCGATCGCGATCGCCGACAGCATTCCGTTGATAGTATGGGCAAGGTCGGCCAACTCGTCTTCGCCCGTCACCGGGAGCCGCACCGAGAGGTCTTGGCTGCTGCTGACGCGGTTTACTCCTTTGGCCAAACTGCTCAACCGAGACAGTACCAGACGCTCAATCAACAGCAGAGTGCAGCCGATAAACCCAATTCCGGCTAACCCTACAGACACCAGCAGGTACATTAAACTGGTTTGACCTTGGTGGTAGATTTCTCGGGGCATATCTACCCGCAGTAGCAGCGCGGGTCGATCGTAAATATCCCGGATCAAAGCATAACCTGCCATCAAATCTTCGCTGACAGGACGCACGAAAATGTGTTTTTTTCCCGACAGTTGATGGCGCGCCTTGAGAAAGTCAGAGGGTAAATGAGGCTCATTAATACTGTGTACAGTCAGCGGCAAGCGAGTGATTTTAGACAGCTTCGCAATGCCCGCTGCATCTAAATTGCGCCCGAATATCACTGTACCTTTGATCGGGCCGGTACTTTTTGTCGTGACAATTGGCCGGGAAGTAATCAGTATTGGCCCTGAGGGCAGCAACAGGATACCAGCGAGGCTACTTTCAACATTGGGGTGCTGCAACAGTGGGTCACTCAGAGAAATGCGCTGTTTTAAGGCGGATGGAACAGGCGTTAGTTTCAGCTTTTGACTGTCTAAACTCGTACCGTAAACTATTTTGCCAGAAGTATTGACAAATACGGCTAGATTAACTCTTAAATTAGCCAGTCCTTCTGGAACTAAATTAGAGGCGATGAATTCTGAGTTGCGGTTTTGGATAAAAGTATAGGTGTCATCCCAGGCCGACCAGTCCGCAAAGCGCGAGTTAAAATCGTCTGCGGTTTGTCCGAACACGCTGAGCACTCCCTTGACAACCTGTGTCGCTTCTTGTTCCTCTGCTTTGACCAAGCTGCCCAAAAGGATGCTCGACGAGGTGGCATACAGAATGCCAGTCAGTCCAGCGATAGTAAGACCAACGATTGATAGTGTTTTGCGACGCAGTTTCATCTTGCCGTGTGTGTGATGTCCGTCCAAAATTCTCAACTCAGAAGCAATTTTACTGCTATTTTTGAGCCCTGACTCCTGGGGCGGTGCCAGTATTGCAGGAGGAAGTGTTGTAGGGTACGCCGGAGCTTCACATTTTCTGGGATTTCCTGTTTGCTATCTGACGGACTCTACCGCTGCCTTGTTAAGTAGTATACAGCTAACACCTGCGGGCTTCCGGTGCGGTCATCGGAACTGATTTTTTATGAAACCAGATTTTTGCCAAATCAGCCAATCCTCTGACAAAGTAGGTTTGATTCACCTCATTTTAGGATCGCTGGGCCATATGATTACCCTTTTCAATCTCAAATCTCCCATCTAACAAATAGAAATTTTTAAATTGTCTAGCGGTTCTCGGAGATTAGGTATTCACAAATTCATTAACAATTGCCCAATCCTGCAATCCCCGAATCCTCGAATCGCCCAATCTTCCAATCCCCTAATCTAAAATCTAAGTTATACTTCATCTTTTGCTGGCAAGGCTATATTAGTTTCCCCACACTTCGTGTTTGTGAGCTTCCTTGCAAATACCCAAAATTCGCCGATCGTTCTCGCTAATAGCTGCTATGGGGTAATATTGTGGCAGATTTACCGAGTAGGGAGAGCGACTGCCGTCGTAAGTGTCCACAACTGTTAAATTTAACTGATTTCGCGCAGCAGTGCCGTAAAAACAATAAAAAGCAGACCGAGGCAGGTAAAAAGCGCCAACTACTTTACTCTGTCGCAGTTCAAATACAAAATATTCTTTTTTAATTTCATCTGGCTTGCTTGACTGACCGTAGAGGTAAACACCGTCTCCTAAACCTCTATTAGCTGTATCTGACGCGAGATTTGGGGGTGGTTGTGAGGTCAAAAGCCCAGATTTGATGTTTGAGTCATTTCGCCCGCGTGCGGCCGCGATGCTAAAGTTACCGGGCGAGACGCTAAGGGCGATCGCCATCACTTCTAAACTGCTTGTTAATATCCAATAAGTCAAAACCACTCCAGACCCCAACATTTATAATAGCCGCCTCGGTGCGCCTCTAGTACCAGTTTTCAAACAGCTTGTACAGAAACCGGGTAAGCTGTTCTACATTTAAATTGTGCGTCAAGAATCAATCCAAGTATTGTGGAACCAGCACGCGAGCCTGTTGGGAATATGCAATTTCAGTGTAAAACAGCCGCTCTGCGTTAAAGCAGGATATTAACTTGAAGGAACGATCGCCCGCCTGGTTTTTGAACTCTCATCTAAAATTAGTTGAGACAATTTTTACTATCGCCTCGATCGAAGGGCGATCTACCTCTCAAATATAGCCTTTATCGAATATGGTGAGCTACTCGCCAGCTTACTAATTGTTAATTACCGATTACGGATCTTTACCTCATTCACTCGCTCGCTTACTTACTTACTTAACAATCGTTATCAAACAATCATTCCCAGCAGCACGAAGACCTAAAAAAAGTTGAGATTTGGGGAAAATCTCAACTTTTTTAGTGACTAGCTAGCCAAGTATTCTCGGACTTGAGATTGGCGGCGCCGCAGGTGGGCGAGGGCTTGATGTTCTAGCTGCCGCACCCGTTCCCGGCTGAGATTGAGGCGTTCTCCGACTTTCGCCAGAGACATTTCTGTGCCGTCTTCCAAACCAAAGCGCAGAACGATCACATCTCGCTGCTGCGGGGTAAGTTCTGATATCAAAGTATCAAGGTCTTGCCGCAACAATTCCGAGGTGATGTAATTGTCTGGAGATGCTGTTTCGTCTTCTAAGAGTTCTTGCAGTTCCGTATCTTGGTTGTCTCCTACGCGCAAGTCCAAAGAAACTGGATGTCTTGCCATCAGCAGGTATTCCCGAATCTGGGAAGGTTGCAGTTCTAGGGCGGTGGCAATTTCCGCAGGCGAGGGAGAACGACCCAACTGCTGGGTGAGTTCCCGCTGCACTTTTTTAATTTTGTTGAGTTTTTCGGTGATGTGAATTGGCAATCGAATGGTGCGGGCGTGTTGGGCGATCGCCCGAGTTATTGCTTGGCGAATCCACCAGTAGGCATAGGTAGAAAATTTGTATCCCCGCATCGGGTCAAATTTTTCGACTCCTCGTTCTAAACCGAGAGTGCCTTCTTGAATTAAATCCAAGAATTCCATATTGCGTTTCTGGTATTTTTTGGCGATCGCCACTACTAAGCGCAAATTCGCTTCAATCATCTTTTGCTTGGCGCGCCGCCCTAACTGCAATATCCGGCTCAGTTCGGCTTCGGTCAACTCCATTTCGGCAGCCCACTCTTGCTGAGTTAGCTCCCGCTGCCATTCTTTAGCAAGTGCTTGTTTTGCTTCAATTAATTTCATCATTTGCTGTACCTGTTTCCCGAAAACAATCTCTTCTTCTCGGGTTAGCAGCGGTACGCGACCGATCTCGTGCAGATAGGTACGAACCGTATCCGTTGAGGAGTATGGCCGGGTGCCCATGCGATCGGCTTTCACTGTTTTGGTTTTGGGGGTGGTGGTGGACATGGGTGAGTATTGCACTCCTTGTAACAACAGATAAAAAGTTGGTGATACCCTGTCCCACTTGTAAAAGTGGGATAAAGACTGCGACAGGGGGGATATTACCCCTCCTGTTTATCGGTGACGATCGGTAGAAGCTTGTTGTTTGGGATTACTTTTGTGCTTGATTTTCTCGTAATCCCCGTTGATTTTCCGTAGTTCGCTAGCTTTTACGGCTAATTCCGGCGAAGTGAATTTAAGTTTACTTTTCTCAATATTATTCCAAATTTTGAGGTTCGTAAAGGGTAAAAACCTCTGTCTTAAGGTCAAGATTCTACATTTTTCCTTAAGGTTTTCAATTCCCTGCTAGTTTTAACTGCAACTCAACTTCACAATACTCATGCAAACAGACTCATGCAAACAGACTCATGCAATTCGAGGGCTTTGTTTTGCTCTCTGTTCCATCATCGCTTGAATTTTTCTCGCTGCCTAGAGGTTGCGATGCGAGATAACCGAACTCGATCGCCGTATTCGCTGCAACTTACTCTTTAAAATAATTATTGACATTCTTTTTTTAATATGCTATGCAAATTCTGCTGTGAGTAACTAAGGGTTTATAATAGCTGGCTGTTGGGCTATTTGATTGGAATTTTACCTGGAAGCTCAACCATATTTAAGCTTAGGCAAATTTTGTGAAGTTAGGGATGAGGGGTGAGAGGGTGAGAGGGAAACATCCCCTTAGCTAAAACCGGGAGAATATTTTTTTTTAAATGTCGAGCCTAATTTTAAATCCCTTGCCCCAAAAATTACCTAGCTATTTCGCTGATTGCCAGCATTGGCAACAATTAATTTTCACTATTGAAATACATGATTCCTAAAATCGATTTGGTAGTTGTCACGAGACAGATTGCCTAATATGCGATCGCCGGGCCGCTGCATCACAACAGAGCCACACGGAGCGACGCAAATAATTTGATTCGCAAGCAAGCAAATGACAGCAATCCTATCTCATCTAAAATCCCAAATCCATTTTTGCAGATTCTGCCTCAGCAAACACTTGCTCGTCCGGCAGTGCTTGCCAGTCAATATCCCCGATTTCCCTGTAGAATTGCTCATCGTAGGGACGAGTCTGCACAACTACCGGCATCGGTACCGCGTGTCCCAAAACTAAAGCTTGCTGTTTCGAGTCGAGTTTTGCCAAAACCGATCGCAAACTCTGCCCTCCAGAAACGCCCGTAAAGATAGCATCGATGTCTTTATCGTCGTTTAGTAAGGCTGTAATCCGCGTGCCGACTTGCGACATCACCTCGCCGTCGATACCGGAGGGGCGCTGGTCTACAATCAGTAGAGTTACGAAGTATTTTCGCATTTCGCGGGCGATCGTACCGAAAATCGTCGATCGCACGATCGCCGGATCGAGAAAGCGGTGGGCTTCCTCAATGGTAATCACCAACGGTTGCGGGCGATCGCACGGATTTTTACTCATCAAAAACTTCTCCGCTTTCCGCACGTAAGCTCCGTGAATGCGGCGAGTAATCACATTTGCTGCTAACATATATGACAACAAATCCGAGTGAGAACCAAACTCAATTACTACATTTTTTCCACTATCCAAACACTGCAAAACTTCAGTTACATAATTTTTGGGACAGCGTTTGCGAATGTATTTTAAATCATTCAAACGCTCAAGCTTTCGCTGCAAAGCCATAATCGAAGATTTATTTCCCCGCTTTTCTTCGCAAAACATTTGAATATCTTCGTTGGTCATTTCCAGCAACTTATTGATCCAACCCTTGCCCAACTCATTGCGCAAAATTATCGCATTTTCGATACTAGCTTCCGACAAATTCAACTCCCGCTGGACTAGCGAGATATCTTCCACTTCAATTTCCTCGAAACTCAAAAACAACTCTTGAGCATCGCGGACTCCCCGGCGCTTTGTAGACTCAGGATCGAGAGTATAAATCTGAATTTTATCGGGAAACAACTGTCGCAAACCTTTAACAGTGCTAAATTGTTTGCCTTCGGAAACTGCTTCCCAGCCGTACTCCGAGTGCATATCAAAAATTAGATTGACAGCAGCTTGCTTGCGAATAATGCCCGACAGCAGCAAGCGCGTCAAAAAAGATTTTCCGGTTCCCGACTTGCCAAAAACTCCGTTGCTGCGTTCCACAAATCTGTCTAAGTCCAAGCACACAGCCACATCCATGTCAATCGGTTTGCCGATCGCAAAATTGCGGCGATAGGGGTCATCTTCCCAGCCAAAAACCGCCCGAAAGTCCGTTTCTTTGGCATCAAACACCTGAGAAAAGTGGCTGGGAATCGTTTTAACCGGCAGCAACTCCATATCGGCGCCACTTTGCGGTTCAAAAGAGCCCAAATTTCCCAAGGCTAACTTTTTATCGGGGACTCCGTTACCTGTGGGATTGAAGATTGCTTGAGATTTTTCTTTTTCCGCAGTCAGCATCAACATTGGCGCCAGCTCGATCGTACCGTAGGTGCTGCTACCGGCGAGGACTGCGAGGAGAAAATCGTCGTTGGGGTTGGGAGGGTTGGATAAAATGCGAGTGCTGGATGTTCCGAGGGACACATCGGTGAGCATACAGAAAAAGTGCGATCGTACGCCCCGCACTACTAGAAATTTCCCCACCCTCATATCTTCCACCGAAACGTCGGCGTGCAGTCGCACTTCTAATCCCTTGCTGAGGGAACCTTGGATAACAGAGCCTAACGGTTTGTCAGTTGTCATTTGTTAGTTGTTAGTTGTTAGTTGTTAGTTGTTATTTGTTAGTTGTTATTTGTTATTTGTTATTTGTTAGTTGTTATTTGTTAGTTGTTAGTTGTTATACCAATTAAATGTAAAGTAAAGCTCCATAAAATTCCTATCCCCCTCGCATCCC
The DNA here is from genome assembly GCF_036700185.1 of Microcoleus sp. BM001215392. Taxonomy (NCBI): domain Bacteria; kingdom Bacillati; phylum Cyanobacteriota; class Cyanophyceae; order Oscillatoriales; family Microcoleaceae; genus Microcoleus; species Microcoleus sp. BM001215392. The sequence goes on from NZ_JAUBOJ010000021.1 coordinate 38,451, forward strand.
CCTGGTGGGAGGGGGACTTTGATTGGACTCTTGTCCCCCCCTTATTAAGGGGGGTTAGGGGG